>PWMW01000413.1 GCA_003559095.1 Clostridiales bacterium
GCCAGGCTAAGCGCATTTCTTCTGCCTTGGCGCAGGAAGCTATCATCCTGCAAGCGAATCAGAATGACATGTTCGGCGGGCAGTCCGATCCCCGCTTTGAAGACGCAGCACGGTTCATTCCACCGCAGTACGAAACCGCAGCTCAAAAGCGACCGGAAGAGCGCACCGACGAGGAACTGCAGATGATGGCAGCGCTGGAACGGGAAACCTATCAAGCCTGTGAGGCCCTGGTTCACAATCTCAATACCATGCATTCCCGTGCTGGCTCGCAGGTACCTTTTTCCAGCATGAACATGGGCTGCCCGCAAAACTATCGCGAAAAGATGCTTGTGCGGCAGTTCCTGCTGGCATTCAACGCTGGATTAGGCCGCGGTGAGACACCAATCTTCCCCAATGTTGTTTTTCGCTTGCAGGCTGGAGTCAATTTCTTGGCTGAAGACCCACATTATGACCTATACCAACTGGCTTTGGTTGTGGCTGGCCGGCGCATGAATCCGACGTTTTCCTTTATGGATTCATCGTTCAACGCACCCTTCGGGGATGCTGTAGCCTACATGGGCTGTCGTTCGCGGGTCATCGCGAACCGTCACGGGGAAGCGATACCGGATGGACGAGGCAATATTGCCCCTATTAGCCTGAATCTGCCGCGCTTGGCCGTGGAAAGTGCCGGCCCCATGTACAACAAAGATATGGCAGATTTCTGGTGCCGATTGGATGCGGTCCTGGACTTGGCGGAAGAACAGCTGCTGCATCGTTTGGAGACCGTGAAGAAACTTAAGGTCAAGGATCTTCCTTTTACCATGGGACAACAGTTATACATGGGCTCCGAACACTTGGCAGCTGATGATTCCATCTGGGAAGCGCTCAAACACGGCACCGTAAGCATAGGCTATATTGGACTGGCTGAGTGTTTGACAGCCCTTACGGGCAGCCATCATGGCCAAACGGATCAAGGGCACCGGCTGGGGCTGGAGATTGCAGCCCACTTGCGCCGCCGCTGTGAGGGGATGGGCGATGAGCACCAACTGAACGTTACCTGCTACGCCACTCCGGCCGAGGGCTTATCTGGGCGCTTTGTGGCCATGGATCGCCGCAGATTCGGCACAATCATCGGCGTAACGGAGCATGAATTCTACACCAACTCGTTCCATGTCCCGGTGTACCATCCCGTCAGCATTGCCGAAAAGATCCGCCTGGAAGGTCCCTTCCACAAGTTCCATGATGCAGGCCACATCTCCTACATTGAGTTGGACGCACCGGTCGAGCATAATCCCCAAGCTTTGGAGACCATTCATCGGCTTATGGCTGAAGCAGATATGGGATATGCTGGGGTCAACTTCCCCATCGATGAGTGTGAAAGCTGTGCGCACCACGGACTCATTGAGGACACGTGTCCTAACTGTGGCTCACCCCGTATCAACCGTGTGCGCCGAGTCACCGGATATCTATCGTATGTCCATCGTTTCGCCAGCGGTAAGAAATCCGAATACACACAGCGGACCTCCCACCAATAGCATAAAACAGAGAAATAAAAGCACCCCGAGGATACGCCCTATCCTTTGGGGTGCTTCTTTGTCCTTTGGCGCTGCCGTTTGGCATCCAAAAGTTCTTGTTTCATCCAATGGTTTTCCCGGGTTACCGCCACATGCGCCCACTCAAGACGCTTGTTTTTTTCCTCGGCGTCATACGCCCGGCGCTCGAGGTTGACGAGCTTGGTCTCGTACACGTGGACCATCTGCGCCATCTCAAGATGCTCCGCCTGCATAGACTCATACTTGCGCTGCAGTTCCTTAACATCCTCACCCACTTCCAAGGTGTTAAGACCTGTTTGGAAAATGCGCTTCACCGCCGCCACCAACGAAGGTGTTCCTGCCAGGTTCTTCCAATGCTGTAAAAACTTAAACATGCCTGTCACCACTCTCTACACCAGTCTCTGTCTCGTTAAGGAATCGTTTCGAGGCCCATTCAATGCCAAAGGCACCCAAAGGCGCCGTGACTACGATAGCCAGTACCGCCACAGCCAAGATTAAGTCCCCACTGGCAACTCCCATGGCCAGTGGAATCCCGCCCACTGCAGCCTGGACAGTGGCCTTGGGCCAATATGCCACGGCACAGAACCAACGCTCCCGCTTGGTCAACTTCGTTCCGCCCGTGGCTAACCACACGCCCGCCGAACGGGCCGCAAGTCCACACACAATAACAATCAGGCCTGCCAAACCGGCCTGCCAGGCCAAGTGGACGTTCACCGCTGCTCCCACCAAGCAGAAGAGCATGATCTCAGCGAATACCCAAACACGATTGAGCTTGCGGGCAAATTGGACCGCCGTCCGCGGACGATACTCCAGCAGCAGCAGACCGGCAGCCATGATGCCTAACAGGCTGGCCCAACCCAGCTGATTACCCAAACTATAATAGATCATGGAACTTGCCAGCAATAACACCAACTTCTCCGTATTGCGAACATCGAATCGCCGCAGGTTGTACAACCACAGCAGAAGCACACCGAATGCTGCCCCTCCCAAGGTTCCCAAGAGGATATTCAGCGGCAGACGCAGGGCCTCGGCCCAAATCCCCGCCGTACCTTGACCCAAAGCCATGCCGAGAAAGGCGGAAAACAACGTAATGGCAAACACATCATCCAGCGAAGCTCCCGCCAAGATCATGGTGGGAATCCGTTTGTCCGCTCCCAAGCCAGCTTCCCGCAGTTTCAACATGGCAGGGACCACAACCGCAGGGGAAACAGCTGCAATGATAAATCCCAGCATACCCGCTTCCAACCAGGGCAGTTCCCACAGCCAGCGGGATATCAGCAGAACCATGATTCCTTCCAAGATACACGGTATAGAACCTAGTTTGAGCGATGCAAAGCCAACGGCATTGAGGGTTTCACGGTGGAGGCCGAGGCCCGCTCGCAGCAGGATGACGATCAGCGCCAGTGCCCGCAGATCGGCGGATATGGCCAGCAGTGCCTCCGCCAACCACCCCACACCGTGGGGCCCCAAGAGCATGCCCACCGCCACCATGCCCACGATACCTGGCAATGCGAGGGTTTCGGCCAATCGCTTTCCCAAAAAACCGAACATAAGCAGTAGGGCTAAGCTGAGAAGCATGGCCACTCCCCCTTCAAAAAAAGCTTCTGCCGCGTCGAACAACAACGGCAGAAGCAGTTGGCTTATACACACAGAACATCGGTGTCACCGCATCTACGGCCCATTCCGTACCGTTAGCGATAGTATATCAAACGCCAATGGTGGAATCAAGAAACTCTTCGCACTCGCGATGCACCCATTTTCGCAGATCTGTCGTCAATGAATAATAACACCACGTTCCTTCATGACGTCGTTGAATCAGATCCTCCGCAAGCATCAACTTTAGATGGTAAGAGACCTTGGGTTGACTGATCTCCAGTGCATCCGTGAGCTCGCCCACGCACTTCTCCCCATCTTCAAGGAGCAGCAAGATCTTTAATCGGATAGGATCGGCTAACAGCTGGAAACGCTTGGCCGAGTTTTCAATCCTGACCATGGTAATACCCTCCTGTGAAAGTGCTCATAATCTTATTCTATCGGTAGGAGGGCAGGAAATCAAGTATAATTTGTGAAAACATACACGAATTCAGTGGCCCGGCCATGTCTGGGAGTGCTGGGAGCGGTGCTTCCAAAGACGCAGGCCGTTGGCTGTCACCAACAGAGACGCACCCATATCCGCAATTACAGCCAGCCAAAGCGTAAGCATACCCGGGATGACTAAAGCCAGAGCCAATAATTTGAGCCCCAAGGCCAAAGCAATATTCTGCTTCACCACGCGGGACGCTTTCCGCCCCAAGCCGAATAGGTGCTCCAAGGCGCTGAGATTGTCTGTCATCAACACCACGTCGGCGCTCTCCAATGCTAGATCAGTGCCAATGCCACCCATGGCAATGCCAAGATCGGCGGCGGCCAGCGCTGGTCCATCGTTGATCCCGTCGCCAACCATGGCAGTACACTGCTGCGCTGACAGTTTCTTGACCAGTCTTTGTTTGTCCTGCGGCAGGAGGTCAGTGTGCAGCTGATCCATGCCCAACTGAGCGGCCAAGCCGGCCGCTGACCGCTGGTTGTCACCGGTGAGCATAACCGAAGCTATACCCAACTGGTGCAGCCATGACAAGCCACCATTGGCTGATTGCCGGGCAGTATCTCTTATACCATACACTGCCCAGATCTGTCCATCCACCGTGAGAACAGCCATGGTAACGCCGTCCGCAAGCCAATCATCCACGGCGGCAGGCAGAGTCAAACCCAAAGACTCTGTAACGTAGCGCGGATGTGTCAGCATGACAGTCTGGCCCTGCCAAACTCCAGATACACCGACTCCAGGAACGTCCGTGAGGTCTTCCACAGGCATGGTTGTTTGGCCAGCGCCGTTCCAATACGCTGCCAGGGCCTTGGCCACAGCATGGTCTGTACCCTGCTCCACAGCCCAAGTCAGCGCCTGTACATCCGCCGGCCTGACCCGCTGGTCCTGCCAGAATTGAACCACCTGCGGTCGGCCATAGGTCAGTGTACCTGTTTTATCAAACACAATCTGACGAATGTCACCGGCGCGTTCCAGATGAACACCGCCCTTGACCATGATGCCATGCTTCGCTGCATTGCCCATTCCTGCCACGAGCGTGATGGGCGAGGCAAGAACCAAGGCGCAGGGACAAGCCACAACCAGCAAACTCAAAGCACGATACACACTTTCGTTCCAGCCAAGGCCCAACCAAGGTCCAACAGCTGCGGCTGACAATGCCAACGTTAATACCACCGGTGTGTAATAGGCTGCGAATCGGTCCACGAATGCCTGTACCGGCGTTTTTTGCGCTTGCGCTTCCTGTACCAACTGGGTAATCTGAGCCAGTGTTGTTTCCTGAATCGGCTTTGTCATCTCCATAACCAGACGACCGTTTTGGTTCATCGTCCCAGCGTATACCGGGTCACCGGAGCGCTTCTCCACGGGCAGAGACTCCCCAGTAATGGCTGCTTGATTCACAAAAGAATGCCCGGAGCGGACCACTCCGTCCACGGGGATTTTGCTTCCAGATTTCGTAACCACATGGTCGCCCAGGACCAACTCCTCCACCGGCACCAACCGCTCTTGGCCCTGCCGCAGCACAACGGCTTCAACAGGCGCAGTCTCCATCAAGGAAGCCACGGATTGGCGGGCTCGAGTCATGGACCGATGCTCCAGCCACTGACTGATAGCGAAGAGTATCGCCACCACAGCTCCCTCCTGCCACTCACCAATGAAAACAGCACCAACCACCGCTGTGGACATCAAGACATTTATGTCCAGCTTGCGTCGCCGCAGGGAACGCCACGCTCGCTGGTAGGTCTGCCAGCCCCCCACCACCATCGCGGCGATCAGCAGGCCCGGATGCCAAAAAAGACCTGCCGCTCCCAGGGCCAGTCCCGTGACGACTCGGATTAGGTAAGACCGATCTTTGGTTCCCGGGTGTTCGGGAGCATGCTGGTCACTGATAATTGTAGCCTTATGGCCGGCCTTTGCAACGGCGGCCAGTATGTCTGCTTCGGGCAGTTTGTGCAGAACTTCCAGGCGCGACAAAAAGAAGTTCAACTCCACCTTTTCCACACCAGGCAGCTGGCCCAAGGTCCTTTCCAGCTTGCCGGCACAATCAGGGCAATCCAAGTCGTGCAGACGGAGTTTGCTGATCATGTGCTCTACTCCTTCCAATGGGCTAAGCCCTGGGCAATAATGGCTTCGACGTGGGCATCCGCCAGGGTGTAATACACAACCTTACCTTCACGCCGAGACGTTACCAAGCGCAGCTGCCGCAGGGTCCTTAGGTGATGGGACACGGCCGCCTGCGAAATCCCCAGTAACACCGATAGATCACAGCCGCAGAGTTCTTCTTGACTGAGGGCATAGACCAGCTGCAGCCGCGTATCATCGGCCAGAGCTTTGAACAACTGGGCCATGCCGGCAACCTGCTGCACCTGCTGGCGCAGGGGCTCCACCTTCGCTGCATGAAAGCGAAACTCCGCACAAACTTCTTTTGTCGGTTTTGGTTCTACGGCGATCACAAAACCACCCCTTTAATATTTAAACAAACGTTTAATCGTAAATCCGGAAAAAGAGGACTGGCAACACCCCAGTCCCGAGAACAACCCTTAACGCACTCGCTCTTCGATCTTCTTCAGCAAGTGCACAGCGCGAATATCTTTGGCTAACTGCAGTGAACGATTGTAACACAACTGAGCCTTGGGCTCGTGGCCCTTAGCGCGGTATCTGTCACCGAGTTCAATGAACTTGCGGATCTTCTTCTTCGGCAGCTGCGGCAGTTTCCACAACACCCGCAGCCTAAACGAATCAGGGTACATAAATGGCTATCACTCCAGGCTTTTTCCATAGCTTAGCATACATTTTGCACAGCTGCAATCCCCAGCTAGCCCCGAATTCGTGCAATTCCTAGGGTATTTCGGCAATTTTGGCCAAATATACCCCGCCAACTGCACCGGAGCAGCCCTTGGTATTGACTCAGGGCTGCTCTGGCCGGAATCAACAATAGGCTGTGCCTACAGTCGATCCCTACGTTGGGCAGTGCCTTTATTCCTCTTCTTCTTCTACCACTAAAACGCCGATCAGAGGAACATTAGCCAAGACACGCTCACCGTGCGGCGAAGCGCCTTGAATTGCTTCTGTGAGGTCATTGCCAGCACGATAGGTGTTGTGCATACCTCCGCGCCAGCGTGCGCTGTCGGTCACATCATAGATGAGGCCTTCCACAGCGACGTACGCTGGATTACCGTCGCGACCGGTGAACTGGCTCAACTCCTCGAGGGTCAGTTCCAAGGACACAAAAACGCCAATGGGCTCCAAGCCTTCCAATGGGGCCACCCCGTGACCCGACTCTGCCATTTCCTCTGTCCACTCGCGACCGGCTTCAAACCCGGCATGGGTGCCGTCGCTGAACACGGAGCTGACGTCATACACATACCCATCAATGGCAATGTACGCTGGCGAGCCATCGCGGCCATCATACACTGCCAACGATGACGGCGAGAACACCGGCAGCTCATCAGCCAGCACACCACTGCCACTGACTGCCAGAACAACAAGGGCCACAACCATCAAGTACGTTAGTTTCACAGAACATCACCCTAATCTCTTCGTATTGGTTTTGCACAACTCCATTATACAGATAATGGTTCTTATTTTCAACCATGTTTTTTCGGAATGACTCACAGCAGTGCTTCCTTCTGGCCGTAGCTCCAGTCGAGGCGGTTGTTCGCAGACGAATTCCATGCTATGCTTATCTTTAACCGCACATGCAGCGGAATCTGCTCACGGAGGATTAGAAGCTATGGAGAACCTCTACCTTAATTTGGCAGGCATTGCCTGGGAGTCTGTGGTGGACGGCCCAGGCTTGCGGAGCGTGTTGTTTGCCCAAGGATGCCGCCACGGTTGTCCCGGCTGCTTCAATGACGACCTGCAGCCCTTCCGGGATGCCACAACCTATGCCGTCACTGCCGTACTGCAGGAGTTGCAGCGACGTCCGTATTTGGACGGGATTACGTTCTCCGGCGGCGATCCCCTAGAGCAACCCGAAGGCTTTGCGCAACTGGCCCGCTGGTGCCAAGAACACGCCTTGAGTGTCTGGTGCTATACGGGTTATCGTTGGGAGGACATAGTAGGCGATACAGGCAAGCAGCGGCTCCTGGATTACGTTGACGTCTTGGTGGACGGCCGCTACGATGCTCAGCAGCGACAGCCTTCGCTGCCGTATCGCGGCTCAGCGAACCAGCGGCTTATCGACGTGCAGGCTTCTCGCCACCAAAGGAGCCCTATCTTGTGGCAAGCATAAAACAACCTCCCGGGTCTACTTCGCTGGTCAGCGAAACGCACCCGGGAGGTTGTTTGCATGCATGATCGTTTAAGCTGTATCCAATCCCGCAGCCATAAACGCTCGGCGCGTCAAGTGGATCACAGTAACGTATATGGGAATGGTTACCAAGCGGCTGGCCAGTCGTGCGGGCAGCAGCACCCAAAAGCCCGTATCCATCATGATGGTCAGCCATAGGGTGTTTAAAAATACGCCGGTCAGCAGATCAGTAGCCAATACCACCATGATCAACTGGACGAGGGTGAACCGATGACGATGCCGGTACAGCAGCAGTCCAGGGATCAAACCTGTCAGGATGGCCGTGAGCGTGAATCCGGGAAAATATGCCCCGCCATGGGAGTTCACCATAAATCCCACCAAATCTGCCACAGCCCCAGCAATACCGCCGGCCGCCGGCCCGAACAAGATCCCGGCCAGAATGATGGGTATCTCGCCAAAGCTAATGCGGAGAGCCATGAACCCAGCGATGGGTATAACAAAACCCATAACTCGGGTTAAGATAATGGACGTGGCAATGAGCAGGGCAACATTGGTTGCCGTTCTTGTAGAAAATGTCATGGGTATCCTCCTTGTGAATCAGGACGACTTCCGCTGCCGCTCACGGGCGTGCCGATCCAATGTGGCCTTCCGCAAGCGCAGGTTCATGGGCGTGACCTCCAAATACTCGTCCTCGGCCAAAAAGCCAATGGCCTCCTCAAGATGCATTACCCGCGGCGGTGTGAGCTTCACTGTATCATCGGAGCCTGCTGAGCGCATATTTGTGGCCTGCTTCTTTTTGGCCACGTTGACCTCAAGGTCTTCGCCGCGACTATTGGCGCCGACCACCATGCCTGCATATACCTTTGCCCCTGGACCAATGAATAACTGTCCTCGTTGTTCAAGGTTCAAGAGAGCATAGGCTGTGGCTTCGCCAGCTTCCCACGCCACCAAGCTTCCTGAAGAGCGCCCCGGTATCTCCCCGGCCCAAGTTCCATAATGCGAGAACGTATGATACATGATGCCATATCCGCGGGTTTCTGTCAAAAAGAGTGATGTGAAGCCCAACAACCCCCGTGCCGGAATGGAAAACTCCAAGCGCACCTGATCTTCGCCTAGCTGCTGCATGTTCTGCATTTCCCCTCGGCGTTCGCCCACCAGTTCCATGACAGTGCCCATGTACTCCTGTGGGATATCTACCACAAGCAGTTCGAATGGTTCCTCCACACCTGATTCGGTGCGTTTGAGAATGGGTTCAGGACGAGACACGCAAAACTCGTAGCCTTCCCGGCGCATGGTTTCGATGAGTACACTCAGGTGCAGTTCACCGCGACCGGATACCCGGAATTTTTCTGGAAGTTCAGTATCCTCCACACGCAGGGCCACATTGGTCTGAGCTTCTTTCCAGAGGCGCTCCCGCAGATGGCGGCTGGTCAAATATTTGCCATCCTGACCGGACATCGGCCCGTCATTGACGCGAAACACCATAGTAAGCGTAGGCTCGTCCACTTCGATGGCTGGAAGGGCCAGCGGTCGCTCAGGATCATTCACAGTGTGTCCAATCTCTACAAAATCAATCCCGCTGAAAGCTGCGATATCTCCGGATTCAACCTTGCTGGCTGCTACGCGCTTCAGACCTTGAAAGGTGTACAATTGGCTGATTTTCCCGCGCTTAACTTCGGAGCGACCGCTGTGGGTCAATACCACATCCTGCCCCTGCCGGATACAACCACCGTGCATGCGGCCCACTGCTAGACGCCCGACATAGTCGTCGTAATCCAAGTTGGCTACCATCATCTGCAGTGGCCCTTCGGTAACAGCGGGGGCTGGCACATATTGGAGAACACCATCCAAGATAGGTGTAATACTGGCCTCGCCTGCCTCCGTTGCTTCCACCGAGGTACCGGCACGACCGCGCAGCGCCGATGCATAGAACACTGGAAAATCCAGCTGTTGTTCATCAGCTCCCAAAGCTACTAAAAGGTCAAAGACCTCGTCGACCACGCGCTCTGGGTCAGCAGCCGGGCGGTCAATCTTGTTCACCACAAGGATCGGTGCAAGTCCCTTCTGGAGGGCCTTCTGCACTACAAACCGCGTTTGCGGCATGGCGCCTTCCACAGCATCCACAACCAACAGGGCGCCATCAACCATGCCCAAAATGCGTTCCACCTCGCCGCCAAAATCGGCGTGACCAGGTGTATCCACAATGTTGATCTTCGTATCACGGTACTGCACGGAGATGTTCTTGGCCAAAATAGTAATGCCACGTTCTCGTTCGAGGTCATTGGAGTCAAGGACCCGCTCCTGGACCTGTTGATGAGCCTGGAACGTATGGGTCTGCTTAAGGAAAGCATCCACCAACGTTGTTTTCCCATGGTCTACATGGGCGATGATCGCGATGTTACGAATGTTCAATCTCGTTCCCCCTACTTCATTTCCGCCAAATGTTCCAAAATAGCTGGCACTGCTTGGATTGCTGCAGTACGCCCAGCCTTTACAAAAGCACTGACTTCCCGAAAGGCCAAGGGCCCCAACGCCGCCAGGTGTGGGCGGATGACCACATCCGCCTTGGCACCTTCGGCTTCTTCCTGCGGACGCATCAGAATATTGGATGCCCGCAGCAGTCCGCCAATGGAGTTTTCAGGCAGCGCAATGTCCAAAACATGGCTGTGAAGGTCCACAGCAATGACAAAATCCGCTCCTAACTCTCGCACCGGGGTCACCGGAAGGTTGCGTACGAGGCCCCCATCCACAAGCAGCCGATCGGCTACATGCACTGGCTCGTATACTCCCGGTATGCTGCAGCTGGCTCTGACAACGGGCAGCAGCGGTCCGGATGTAAAAACAACCTCCCGGCCGCTGGCAAAGTCCACAGCCACCACAGCCAATGCCTTCCTTAACTGCTCGAAAGTCGCAACCCCAACAATGTCTGCCAACCAAGTTTCAATACCTTCAGAACTCAACAACCAACGTCCAAAGGGAATCCGTTTTGCCAAAAACCACCATTCGGTTTCTTGGGCAATCTGCTGCAGTTCGTAACCTGTTAGACCCGCAGCCGCAGCCGCTCCCACAACAGATCCCGCCGAGGTACCGGCATACATATCGGGGATGATTCCATGTTCTTCCAACACCTGTAAAACGCCAATGTGAGCCAATCCCCGGGCTACACCGCCAGCCAAAGCGATTCCAATCTTCAAGGCAGCAGCCCCCTCAATCATCAAGTGCATACCAATTATAGCACGGAATTCTGCGAGCGCAAAGAAAAAGAGAGCCATCGGCCCTCTCAATCCCAATGGAAACCCTACTTCCCAGCCACAGACAACGACTTGATCAGTAGGGACGGACACCCCACATTGCCGCCGTGTCCACCCATACCGAACTTCAGATCAGAGCCCACGGCTTGCACATCCCTCAGCACGTCGAAGAAGTTCCCCGCCACGGTGATCTGGTCCACAGCACCGCTGATTTTGCCACCTTCCACAAGGTAACCGGAAGCTGCCAACGAGAAATCTCCAGAAACACCATTGGCACCGGAATGCAGACCCTGCAGGTCAGTGATGATGATGCCCTCCCCCATCTGCGCCATGAGCGCATCGAAACTGTCACTGCCTGGTTGGACGAAGAAGTTCGTGGGAGCTATGGCAATAGGCGCTTTGAACGAACTGCGGTAGGCATTGCCCGTCGAGGGAATGCCATCTTTGGCAGCTGTCTTGCGATTGTGCAGGAATGTCTTAAGGACCCCTTCTTCGATGACGGATTTGGTAAACGCAGCTACGCCTTCACCATCAAAGGGTGCCGAGGCCGCTCCGTCCTGTAAGAGGGGATCATCCAGCAGGGTCACAATGGGCGCTGCCACAGCGTGGCCCAATTGACCTGCCAAGCGGGACAGTCCTTTTTGAACGTTCTCTGCCGAAAACACACCGGCAAAGGTCTTTAACATATCGCCAGCTGCATCATTTCGCAAAATGATGGGATAGGACTTTGACGTCACTGTTTCAGCTTCCAGCATGGAAACCGCTTCTTCCACTGCTTCCTCGGCCAAAGCTTCGGGTTCGAAAAGATCCCACCGGTTGCCGATGGCGTAGCTGCTTCCTGTCTTGACCCTATCTCCTTCTTTGACCACAACCATGACAAAACACGCTCCGGAATTACGGCGGAAGGAACGCTGCAGACCTTTAGTGTTGGCCATGTGCACTTCCTCTTCACCGTCAGAAAACAACGCGTAGTTAACACTAACAACTCGCGCATCGGCAGCAAAAGCCGTTTCTTCTAACCGGCGTGCGGCGGCAATCTTTTCTTCCACTGGGATGACTGCCAAACTATCATTGAAGGCCTGAACCTCCGGATACTCGGAACTACCGGCAAAGATGGTGACCTCATCGTCGCTGTCAATGAGCTGAGCATTGCCCTTAGCTTGGTGAACCAAAAGCGAAACGCTTTCATTGTCTAGGATCTCGGTATAAGCATACCCCATCTTGCCCGCAAACTCACCACGGAAGCCCACACCTAGGACATTGGATAAGCTGTAGTTGTCCACCTCTTTTTGGAATATCTTGACATTGAAGGAGCGGGAGTTGGACACATAAAGCTCCATGGCGTCAAAGCCAGCCTCTTGTCCCGTCCGGAATACCGCTTCCTGGAATTCTTGAATGGTCATCATTCTGCCTCCTTTCGGCCGCCAACGGTGATCTCCGATACACGCAGCATCGGCTGCCCAACGTCTGCGGGTATGGAGCCGCTGATTGAGCCACACATCCCCTGACCCGTGGCCAAGTTGTCGCCGACCATGTCGATCTTGCGCAGGATATCAGCGCCGCGGCCGATCAGTGTGGCTCCGCGCACAGGCTTGGCAATCTTGCCATCACGAATTAGGTAGCCTTCGTTGACAGCAAAGTTAAACTCGCCCGTGGCAGGGTTCACTGAACCGCCTCCCATGTAACGGGCAAAAAGTCCATACTCGGTATTGCCAATGATCTCATCTGGTGTGGATGCACCGTTCAGAATGAAAGTATTGGTCATGCGAGAAGTCGGCGCAAAACGATACGACTGCCGTCGCGAACTACCAGTGGATTCCATACCCATACGGCGGCCATTCAACGAGTCGATCAAGTACCCTTTGAGGACACCGTCTTTAATGAGGAGGTTGCGCTGCGTGGGCGAGCCTTCATCGTCGATATTCTGCGAGCCCCATGCGTTGGGAATCGTTCCATCGTCCACGGCTGATACCAGAGGTGATGCAATTTGTTCACCTAGCTTATTGGAGAATACTGAGGTTCCCTTGGCTACACTGGTGGCCTCAAGCGCATGTCCACAAGCTTCATGAAAGATGACGCCTCCAAACTCATTGTTAATGATCACTGGGAATTTCCCGCTGGGAGCATAGTCAGCATTAACCATTGTCACCGCAATTCGGGCTGCTTCGCTGGCATAGTACTCGATATCCAGGTCCTGGTACAGCTCAAAACCCATATGGCGTCCAGGTCCATAGTGGCCCGACTGCTTTTCACCATTTTTGTCCGCTACTGCCAAGATCCCCAATCGTGTCCGAACACGCTGGTCTTCCACGAATAAGCCCATGGAGTTTGCAATCAGGACATCCTGCTGCACATCTCCGTAGATAATGGAGACCTGGCTGATTTCATCGGAGTAACCCTTAGCCGTTCTGTGGGCCCGACGCATCACATCCACCTTCTTGGCGGCGGGTGTGTCATTGGGCAGTTCCACAATGGCGTGCCTGGAGGACACAGTAGTCCGGTCCAAACTAACCTCTGCAACGTTTCGCTGACCGGACAGGGCCGAGGCGGCGTCGGCTGCCACCTGCAGCAAATTACCCCGGGACGCGTCATTGGTGTACGCATAGATAGCTTGGTGGCCCTGGAAAATGCGGATCCCGATTCCGAAATCCCGGCCCGAGACACCATCTTCCACGAGCCCGTTCACCATCTTGATGTTTGTCTGCTTGGTATCCTCGACGAATACTTCCGCAAAATCACCGCCAGACGCCAAGGCAGCCAACAAAACCTCGGCTACAAGTTTTTCATTCAACATTCGACCATACCCCTCTCAAAACATAAACTTGCGCCCCTTGTGTACCGTGGTATAATGACATCATCCCGCGCGCAAAGGAGCATCTTCCATGGAACCTACAGACATCATTTGGCGTTTACTCGAACGCATCGACTCGTGCACACAGACATTCGACGAAAGCTATCAGGAGCTGGATCCGAAGAAACACAGTGATCTTCTGCGAGCCATCGAAGAATGCGAACGGCTAGCCCATACGCAGAGGAATATTCTCAACCGCATGCGGCGCCGCTATCCCTAGACGTCGGGTCATGCCTGCGCCAGCCATTCCGAAAATACGGGCCGTCCGTCACGGACAGCCCGTACCGCATATTGCACCTTTTGCAGCGCCGTCTACCAGCGTCCAACAAATTCCCGTCATATTAAGCCGGGAACAGCTGATCCATACGGCTCGTTACTTCCTCCGGAAGAACAACGGCACTGGCCTGTACATTGGCTTCGATTTGCTCCGGCCGGCTGGCGCCAACCAAGGCTGAGGCAACATTCTCCTGCCTGAGCACCCAAGCCAAAGCCAACTGTGGCAAGGTCAAGTTCAGTTCAGCGGCCAGCGCTTCTAACTCGTCCACCTTGGCCAACGTTCCATCGTTGAGCAGGTTTTTCACGAACATGTTGATGGCTGCATTGTCAGCCCGACTCCCCTTGGGGATCTTGCCGCCTTTGTACTTCCCTGTCAGGACACCCTGGGCCAAAGGCGAAAAAACAACTTGGCCGATACCGTATTTCTGGGAAACTGGAATAACTTCCTTTTCAATGTAGCGATTCAGTAGACTATACTGCGGTTGATTGACCACGATACGATCAAGCAGGAATCGGTCAGCCGTACTCACGGCCTCTTCAATCTGCGCAGCGGTCCATTCGCTGACACCGGCATAGAGGATCTTCCCCTGGCTCACCAAGTCATCGATGGCACGCAGTGTCTCCTCCACAGGTGTCTCGGGATCATAGCGATGACAGTAGAAGATATCGACATATTCAAGCTTCATTCGGCGCAGACTGGCGTGCAACTGTTCCATGACATGTTTGCGTGACAGCCCGCGGTCATTGGGGCCATCACCCATGGGCCAAAATGCCTTGGTGGTAATCACATAGGAGTCCCGGGCGTAAGCCTTGAGCGCACCAGCCATAACACGCTCGCCTTCGCCTCGTTCGTAGACGTTGGCCGAATCAAAGAAATTGATCCCCAGTTCATAAGCCTTCTGAATGGTCTTAGCCGCAATGTTGTCCTCCACGGACTTACCGTAAGTCAGCCAACTTCCTAGACTGATCTCACTTACCTTCAGACCAGAACGCCCCAGCCGTCTATACTTCATATCAGCACCCATCCTTTCTTCAGGTTTTGCATCTGCATGCCAACAACCCTACCAAGCCACTTCCCAGTACCGTGCAGCAGCCGCCGGTAACCCCTGGCCGCCTAGCAGATAACATAAGGCAGCAGCAGTTCCTTTTCGGCAAAGAAATCCAGCAAATACTGGGCACCTGCATGAGGATCTGCATACGTCTCCACCATGGCTTCCATGGGACAAGAGGCATCACCACTCTGGTTAAGAATGGCCGGAATCTCCTCAGCAGCCTGCACCAATATGCCTGCTTCCTCCAACAGAGTTCGAGCGCCGGAACTGATCAAGGGGGTAAGAACCGCACCGACGCCGAAGGCGGCCAGAAGCATAGCTGCAGCCCGGCCGATAACCTTATCCTTCACAACGGCACCTTCGGCTTTCTTCCCCAGCTGCACAAGACCCTTGGCCAGGGGCAGTAGGCGAGGCGCATCGGCAGCGTAAAGAAGCTGCCCGTCCTTTACTATGACCAAACGATATGAACCTTCAGCGAAAAACTGTTCAGCGACCTTAATATCATCGAATCTATAGTCATCCATTCTGCAGTTCTCCAATGTCATATGATAGTATTGTCCGCAGCTCACTGCGCTCCTTCGCGGCCAACGGCTGCTTGTCGATGAACACCAAATGGGATACGCAGCGGCAGTCGGATGATCCAAAACCTTGCAGAGGAAGATGCGCTTGGGGCAACTGCTGCAGTCTCCCTGCCAACCGGCACTCCCCTGCCCGAGATACCACCCAACTGTCGTGCCCCAAAAAATCACAGTGGACGCTGAGGTAATCAATATGCCACCGCAGCGGTTTCTCTTTAGCTGCATGGCGCCGCAGCCGACTCTGGAGGGTGCGTTGAGCGCTGCCGCAGTACGCGTAAGTGCCCGCGGGGAACTGGTGCGTCCCCAGTCGACCTACGGAAATAGGAATCGTCTGCGGCAGATAGAGCCAGACAACATACACACCCTGTGTATGGACTCTAGACGTGTCGCCGCTGCACATGCCAGTGAACCTCCCAGTATCGGTTCATGCCACGGAGACTCCACTGCACAACGGGCCCCACCAACACACTGAACAGTGTACCAAGGCC
>PWMW01000230.1 GCA_003559095.1 Clostridiales bacterium
CGGGGAACAATCCCCATTCTAACTGGGTACTGGGTTATGGATACCAGTGGTGGATACCCGAAGGAGCAGAACATGAGCTTGTGGCAATGGGAATCTATGGGCAGGCCATCTATATCAATCTCGATCGGCAAATGGTGATCGTCAAGACATCAGCCTACCAAGACTATGATTCAGATGGTGACCAAATGGAACTGGAAAGCATCGAGGTCTTCCGGAAGCTGGCAGTAGCGATGAGTGTTTAGGCATCCATGTCCAACGTAGTACGGGGCCTTGAAACAAGAACTACCACATCTCACAGTGGCTCTTCCACCAAGTGTTGGGCAGTGTTTGGGAGTGGATACCAAGAGGCCGAGATTGAGCGGCCACTGCCGCTGCCCATTGGCAGGGTGGGGCTTGCATGGAACATAGAAAGACAACAGGGGAGGAACATCTGATGAGCGATTTTTTGGAACTGGTTGGCCGTCGGGAAAGCTGCCGGGATTACTCAGGAGCACCTGTCGGCAAAGAGGATCTACTGCGGTGTATTGAAGCGGCCAGGTTGGCCCCTTCGGCCTGCAATGGCCAGCCATGGAGCTTTGTCGTGGTAACTAACGAGCAAATGCGGGGAGAGTTGGTCAAGGTCACCCAACCGTTCACCAAGGCGGCCGGAGCCTTTATTGTGCTGGTGGAAGAGAAGCCATCGTTTCAAACCAAGGTGGTCAACAAGCTCAAGCAGCAGGACTACACACAGGTGGACATCGGCATTGCGGCCAGTCATATGTGTTTGGCAGCCACCGAACGGGGTTTGGCCACCTGTATGCTGGGCTGGTTCAACGAAAAGAAGATCAAAGAACTGCTGAATATTCCAGCGTCCAAGCGCGTTCGTTTGGTGATCAGTGTGGGTTATGCCACCAGCCACGAAACGAAACCAAAAAAACGCAAGGATCTGGATATGCTACTGAATGTTGTGGAATGAGACTTAGATACCAAGCGTAGCCTGAACTGAGCTTATGAGCGGTCGCCATGGCCCCTGCCCGAATGCGCAGGGGCGTGTCCGCGTTTTCTTCGGGATGAAGTTACGTGGCCCGGAGAGAAATTTTTCTCTGTTGAGGGCGGAACCGAGGAAGGAAATTTTGAACGATGGGGAAATACACATAGGGTAGCGCTTTTGGCAGGAAACACAGTCTCTTTTTGAGGTAGGTGATGGTGATGGATCGTACGGAGTTGATGACGCGGCAGAATCGCCGCGTGGTGCAGTTGTTGTGGATTGCATCGGTTTTGGCGTTTTTGAACAACCTGGTGACTGTCCGAGATCCGCTGGCTGGGTTTATCATTGTATTTGCCTGCGGCGGTTTGGCTCTGCTCCTGTCCTACGTGGTGTACACCAACCGGATGATTTTTTCGGCCAAGTATCTGGCTTTGGTTGGGGTTTTCCTTACTGTGTTTGTCTTCATTCAGTTCACACCCGGGCTGCTCTCCTATCTGACCATCTATATCGGTCTGCTGATCCTGGCCATCTATCACGATGGACGGTTGATGGCTGCGGCCGGAGGCCTGGGAGTGGTTATTTCGACGTACGCTTATTTTGCTCACCGCACCATGATCTTCCATGAGCGCTACTACAATCTTTGGTCCATGGTGGCCCTGAACTTCTTTATTGTCCTGGCCTGCTGCCTGTTGGCGCTGCAGGCCCAGTATGGTTACCGTCAGGGTCGAGAAGCCGACCCGGGCGAACAGCAGTGACTCTGTTTCTGACGATAGCAGCATACCCGGCAGCCGTGACCGTATGGCGGCTGCCGCAAGAAGGCTCGCAATAGCTGTCCCGCTTCGGGGCGTCATTGCGAGCCTTTTGTGCATGCGTCATGGAGCCAGGCGAGGACATCTGCGGCATCGGCCTTGGCCGCACAGAGTGAACTGATGAGCCGGTCCGTGACGTGCGAGATTTCTTCGTCAGTGTTCGGTGTGTCGAGGAGGCCGACCACATCAGGATCCGGTTGGTGGATTTGGCTGAGGAGGCGCAGGATGGCACTGATGGAATAATGCGCACTGCGCAGGCCCCGAATGACCTGCAGGCGTTCCATCTCGGCAGCGCCATAGCGTCGGTGTCCTTCTGTGTTCCGGGGTATGGAGATCAGCCCATTGCGTTCCCAGCTGCGCAGAGCTTCCGGTGTTGTCTCCAGGATGCGTGCTGCCTGCCGCCGAGAATAGGTGGTGGAGGACTGCGGCACCTGCTGGGCCAGCCAGCGCTCCACTACCTGGGCGGCAGCAAGCGCCTGCTGGTACTCGGTCTCCAAGTGGTGGATGTATTGTTCCGTTAACCCGCGGGCCTGGGCGAAGTTCTCTCCGCCGCAGGCGTAGACGATCTGCCGCGCTCGGTACCGTAGATTGCCCTGGACGATTTCGCAGCGAAACAGCCGTTTGGCGATCTGCAGCTGTAGCAGATGGGTCTGGGAGTACACCCGATAGTTGTTGGCCTGCCGGGGGACTGGGGAGATGAAACCCCAGTCCTCGTAGATGCGAATGGTGTTGGGATGCAGACCTACCAGATTAGCGATCTGTTTCGTTCTGTACATGCTTAACACCTACTTCCAGCGGAAGTGTTTCGCCGCTCCCCCTACCCCGATTATAATACAGGCTGTCAACACGGCTGCGTGCGGCAGGGCACCGCTGAGAGACTGGCCCACGGCGGCCTGTTTGAGCAGATGGATCCCGTGAGCCAGGGGAAGCAGATCCATGAGCCACTGCGCGAAGCGGGGCATAACTTCATACGGGATAGTCGCCCCCGAGAACAGCAGCATGGTGAAGTAGGCCAGTGAACTCCACAGATTGGCTGCCCGTTGGTTGGGCACTAGGCTGCCGATGAGGAGCCCAATGCTGTACATGGCCGCCATGACGAACAGGTACACGCCCAGGAAGACCGGCCAGGAGCCGCCCAGCCGGAACTGGAAGAAAACATGGTAGACTGCCACAACCGCGGTCAGGGACAATAGGGCCGCCGTGAGCTGGATCAGTCCTTGCGCCGCCAAGAGCAGTGCTGGGGACACCGGTGTGACCTGGAAGCGTTTGAGAATGCCGCGATGGCGGTAATCGGCGATGGTCAGCGGCAGTCCCATAACGCCCGTGGCTAGAATCCCAATGGTTGTTACCGCTGCGAAGGATAACTGAAAGTTGCTGGGCCCCTGAGCAGCATCGCGACTCAGCAGATAGCCGAACAAGGCAGACAACAGCACCGGAAAGCAGATGCCAAAAATCAGGATGTCCATACCTTTCCACACCAAGCGGCCTTCAATGCTAACCAATGTCAGAATGGTCTTCATGCCAAAATCCCTCCGTTTCTGCTCCGGCCAAGGCCAGGTAGGCCTCTTCCAGAGATGTCTTGCCGCTTTCCTGCAGCGCCTGCGCCACTGTTCCCTGGAACACCGGGCAGCCGTGGCGCAGGATTAAAATGGTGTCACAGAGAATCTCTACTTCATCCATGTAGTGGGACGTCAAAACCATGCTCAATCCCTGCTGTTTCATGGTCAACAACCGCTGCCAGAGCAGGCGGCGGGCCATGGGATCCAATCCCGTGGTTAGTTCATCCAGGAAGACCAGTTTGGGCCTGTGAATCAGGGCCAGTAATACCGCCAAGCGCTGCCGTTCGCCGCCGGACAATGAGTTCACCGTCTGCTGCTCCTTGCCGGCCAGTCCGAACGTTCGCAGCAGGTCCCCGGCCGGTAGTGTTTCCTCGTAGAGAGCGGACCACTGCCGACAGGCTTCTTGGACGGTAAGCCGATCGGGGAACGCTGTTTCCTGGAACTGAACACCCACGTCGCGGAAGACCTCCCGGCGGTGTTGGATGGGTGAGCGCTCCAAGATCGTCAGTTCCGAGAATGTGCCTTTCTCAATGCCGAGAATACCGGCAATGGTTGAAGATTTGCCAGCGCCGTTGGCGCCTAAGATGCCGATCACCTCTCCCTTCCCCAGCTGAAAACTGACGTCGGTGACGGCCTGTTTGCTGCCGTACGCCACCGAAAGATGCTGAACACGTAACACGCGGATCCCTCCATTCGCTGATTTCGGTCTCCACTATATCAGAGGCGGGAGGGGGAGGTATATTATTGGAGCGTTTGTTTTTTGCGGCGTTGACGTGCACTGTTGAAGACTGCCGCGTCACAAAGGGCGCGGAGGGAGGATTGGTAATGCATTACGCCCGCTACAAGACGATCTTGTCACCCAAGAACCATATGAACATTTACCGCGGCTGCACTCACGGCTGCATCTACTGCGACAGCCGCAGCAAATGCTACCAGATGCAGCATGATTTCGAAGATATCGAGATCAAGCAGGACGCTCCTCAGATTCTCGAAGCCCAACTGCGCCGCAAACGCAAGCCCTGTATGATCGGCACCGGA
>PWMW01000363.1 GCA_003559095.1 Clostridiales bacterium
CCAGCATCTATGGCAGTCGCTTGTTCCGGGTCGCTGTCCGCAACACCTTTATCTACGGCATTGGCTGCACCCTGATTCAGCAGATCTTGGGCCTGGGCTATGCCCTCTTCGTGAACCAAAAATACCGCTTTCGCAACTTGGTCCGCTTGGTCATCTACTTACCCGCCATGATCGCAGGCATTATCATGGGCTATATGATGTACGGCGTGTTCGAATATAACCGGGGCGCCCTCAACGATATCGTGCGCCTTCTCGGCGGCAGTAACATTCACTGGCTGGGTGAAGGCAATGTCGCTGTGCTGATCATTGTCGTTGTCAATGCTGTCCAGTTCGTCGGAGTAGCGATGCTCATCTATTTGGCTGGCTTGCAGAATATTCCGCAGCAGCTGATCGAAGCTGGAGATGTCGAAGGCTGTACCAAATGGCAGTCCTTCCGGCACATTATCTTTCCGCTGTTGATCCCGGCCATTACATCCAGCACCATCATCAACTTAATCGGCGGGCTGCGGCTCTTCGATCTGATCCAGGCACTGACCAGTGGCGGACCGGGCATTGCTACCCATAACATTGCTACCATCGTCAACTATCTGCACTTTTGGAACGAAGATGCAGGCGGCGCTGCGGCGGCTGGTGTGATTCTCTTTGGCCTGATCTTTGTGGTTTCTTCGCTCATGACAGCTCTGCTGAAGCGAAAAGAGGTGGAGTATTGATGCCTTGGAAGCCGATTCTCTGGTATGTCGCCAGTCTTTTCATTATCTGTCTGCACACGTTTCCCATCTACATTACCGTGGTGGCGTCATTTAAGAATATCCGCGACTTCAGTTCCAAATGGGCGCTTCCGGATCAGATCCTTTTGGAGAATTACCAATCGGCCATCTATGATGGAGGATTCTACTCGGCGTTGTCTAACACCATCATTATTACGGCCTTTGCCATGCTGATCGTGATCATTGTCGGCGCCATGACAGGATATGTCTTAGCTCGCCTTAACAACCGAATTTCCAACTTCGTTATCTTGGCTACCTTGGGCGTCATGATGGTACCAACCATCAGCTTGATCGTTCCTCTGTATCGCATTATGATGATGGTTGGGGGCATCAATACCTATTGGGCCGTGATTGTCTTGGCGGCTACGTACCAACTGCCCTTGGCGGTGTTTGTCTACACGAACTTCATCAAGACCATTCCGTGGGCGTTGGACGAAGCGGCCGAAATCGATGGCTGTCGGCCGGTGAGCACCTTTGTCCGCATTATCCTGCCGCAGTTGGGCCCTGTGACCACCACAGTGACCATTTTGGCAGGGGTCAAGATCTTCAATGAGTACGTGTTTGCTCTGTATTTCCTGCAGTCGGCCAATATGCGCATGGTGACGACGTATGTGTCCAGTTTCTTCAACGAAGTTCCGTATATCAATCAGGCGTCAGCGGCTGCGCTGCTTGGTGCTCTGCCTATCGTCTTGGTGTACATTCTACTGCAGAAGTGGTTTGTGGCCGGAGCCATGGATAGTTCGGTCAAGTAAGCCAGTAAAGACACGGTGGGCCAGCGATCCACCGCAGTGCGTGCCGTGTCATGGTGGCTGACGGCACGTTTGCTGTGTCCGCCGTTATTCGCGGGGACTTCTTGGCAGCGGTTTGGCCCAGCGATGAGCGGCGGGCTTGAGCGCTGAGATAGCAGGCAGGGAAGGGAGGTGGGAGCCTTGCGAATTTTGGTCGTGGAAGATGATCCATCGTTGGCCAATTTGCTAAAAATCCTCTTTGAGCTGGAAGACTTTACTGTGGATGTCTGCGGCAGCGCTGAACAGGCGCAGCAGCATCTGGCTGCAAACACGCCGGAGCTGATTATTCTTGACGTGAATCTGCCAGCCTTGAGCGGCTTTGACCTGCAGCGCCAAATTCGTGATCAGGGCATCCCGGTGATCTTTCTGACAGCGCGCACCCACGTGGACGACCGTATCTTGGGTTTGAAGTTAGGTGCCGACGATTACGTAACAAAGCCCTTCGACAACGAAGAGCTGGTTCTGCGCGTCCGAGCTCTGGCCAAGCGGCTGGACCGCTCAAATACGCGTCCGGCAGTCGCAGACCCCAGAATTCAACTGAGCGAAGAGCAGCGCTCCCTCTATGTGGACGGTACGAAGGTGGATCTGACCAACAGCGAGTTCCAGCTGTTTCGCTGCCTTTATGGGCAGCGGCCGGATGCGGTGTCCAGGGATACTCTGCTGGCTACGATGTGGGAAGTCGGACCCGATGAAGTCTACAGCACCCGGGCTGTGGATGTCCAAATCCAGCGTATCCGCAAGAAGTTGGGTGCCCATAGAGATTGGATCAAGACCGTGTACGGTCTCGGGTATTCGCTGGACACCGGCAGCGAGGAGACGCCATGAGGATCAACACTGCCCGCAAAATCACCATCGCCGCCACGTTGATTGTCCTGCCATCGCTCTTGGCCTTGAATCTCCTGGTCAGCAATGCCTTTGAACAGTACACCCTGCGGATCGTCCGCGATAACCTGTCTAGCGCAGCCCAAACGGCCCAGCTGCATTTCAACCGCAGTTTGACGCAGCAGGAGGAGCTGCTGGGGCATGATGTCTTCTTTATTAATAATGAAATCAGCGAGCAGTTGGGCATGCGGACACAGCTCTATTACCTGAATCAGTTCGACACGGTGTTCGTGGATTCACGAGCCCAGGTTATCGAAGATAGTCCGGCCATGGTAGAGAGCCAAGGCTGGGAATGGGCTCTCGATCATCAGACGACCTACATTGTCACGGATTATGAAGGCAGCCGCAGTTTTGTGCTGGACTTTCCCCTGTTCTCGGTGCAGGACTTGGTAGGTGCCGGCCGCATCATTTACCAATTGGATGGCGAATATGAGCTGATCCACGGTCTGCGCCGCATCATGATCGTTATTAGTCTGATCCTATTCATCCTGACGGTGACTCTGCTGGCTGCGGTGACCCGCTGGACGGTGATTCCCTTGGTCCGACTCAAACGCCAGATCGTCGATTTCGACATTGACGGGGACAGCGATGAAGTGGAGTATTCCTACCTTTTCCACGATGAAGTGTATGATCTCACTGGTGCCTTTAACCGCATGCTGGCTCGAATTCGCGCCCTCATTGCCAGCTTGAAAGAGGAACAGGCCAAGCAAAAAACGTTCTACGATCACATGACTCATGAGTTTAAGACCCCGCTGACCAACATCATAGGCTACGGCCAGCTTTTGGATCGGGTGGAAGATCGACAGACGCGCCGGGAATGCTCCCAACAGGTGGTGTCGGAAGCCGGCCGCCTGCTGCGTCTTGTCAACGAGCTCTTGGTCCAGAGCAAACTGAGTCAGTATTCCTTCCGCGTCGAAAAACGCTGGCAGAATGTTTCTACCGTTCTTGATGGGGTCATCAAGACGATGAAACACCGCTTGGCGAAAAACGGCATTGAACTGCGAGTGGATAAGGACGACGAGCTCTGGGTCTGGATGGACTCCGATCGGATCACCGAACTGCTCCTCAATATCCTGGATAACGCGATCCGCCACAGCGATACCCAGCGGATCGACATATTTGCGTGGACTGATGGCGACACCATGGTGTCCATTCGCGACTATGGGCGGGGCATGCAGGGAACGCAGGAACGAGAAATTCCGCAGCCGGGAGGCTATGGTTTGGTGATCTGCAGGCAGATCGCTGAAGCCCACGGCGGTGCCCTGCATATTCACAGTGCCGAACCTGGCACAGAGATCGTTCTGCAGCTGCCTCAGGATGTTGCCCAAAGGGGGAATGGCCAGTGAAGATCACGGTGTTGTTGCCCCTAGCCCTCGTAGCTGTTCTGGTGATTCTCGGTATCTTGGTGTACCCTGCGGGCGATCCCATCCGGATCGGTGAGCGCAGTACCATGGACGAACCCCGCTCGACCATGGAGATTCTGCAGCAGAATACCCCGGTCCAGTTTGAGCTGATGACCGACCGTTGGGATGCAATGGTCATTACCAATGCGCGACAGCTCTATGATCTCTGGAGTGTGCTGGAGCGATTGGAGCTGCGGCCCGAGGCGGCTGTTGTCGAAGGCGGTTATACGGAAGGGATCATGCAGTTCTTCGATGGCAGTGAGCGGCGCTACCGGATTTCTGATCGTCTGCAGTTGGATGGTTTCCTGCAAAGCCTAGACGAAGAGCCCCAGGCTGCGCCGGATCTGTTCACCACGCTGATGTATGCCCTGCAGACGAAGGAAACCGTAATGGACGCGGTTCGCCAAGCAGGCCACATCCACGGCTATACGGCGGATTGGCCGTTGCACCCTGACGAACTTCAAGACACTCTCCAAGTGGACGACCACGACCGGCGCC
>PWMW01000389.1 GCA_003559095.1 Clostridiales bacterium
CACTACAGCGAAGTGGTTTTGATGTCGCTGCATGCTGTGGCCAAAGCGGCTGGCACCAGCGAAACCACGGTGCTCCGCTTTTGTCGTTCATTGGGTTATACCGGCTATCAGGATTTCAAGTCGGCCATGATCCCCGATCTGCTGCAGAATCTGCAGGGGCAAGAGGCACCGGACGGAGATCATTCCGGTTCTCTGCAGGGTCGGACGTTGGAGCAGGAAGTGTGCCGGCACGTGCGCAGTACATTCAGCAATCTGGATCAGCAGGCGGTTACCGCCGTGGTGGATAAACTGCTGCAGGCGCCCTTGGTATTGGTGGTGGGATTGGCGGGTTCAGCAGGCGTGGGTCAGATCTTTTCGGATCTGCTGCTGAGTATCGGGATCAAGAGCGTCCTTCTCGGTGATCGAGTGGAGATTGAACGGATGACGGCGCTGCTAGGTACCGACGATGTTGTCATCGGCATCAGTCACTCTGGAGAGACCGAAGAGGCCTGCCTTGCCTTGGCACGGGCCGGAAGCGTGGGTGCCGTGGCCGTCGCCCTGACTAATTTTTCTCCCTCAGCCTTAGCCGATGCCGCAGACATTCTGCTCCTCACCTCTGTTCCAGAGAGCATTCTGGGAAGCTATTCCTGCACACCGCGCATCGCACAGCTCACCATCCTGGAGTACATCGCCCGCCGTTTGTTGGAGACGAGGCCCAGCAGGGATCATGTCTCCGGAAAGGAGGACTTGCTTTGAACAACTTCGCCAAGTTCCAGGATCAACTGCAGGCCGGAGCCGTTTTCTTTAAGGAGCACTTTGACCCGAAGCAGGCGGTCACCATAGTTCATCACAATGACGCTGATGGCTTAAGCAGTGCCCTCATTGCCTCCACGGCCGTGGAGCGGCTGGGGGGTACAGTACGCCGCATAGCTCTGGAAAAACCGTATCCTGATGCCGTAACGCATATCCAGACAGCCCAAGAGGAAGGCGTGATTCTCTACCTTGATTTTGCCGGCCGCAGTGCTCCGGAGATCGCTGCCCGCAACAGCAAGCAGCGGCCCATTCTTATCCTAGACCACCACCTGCCTACTCCCATTGCAGACCCTTGGGTGATGAATGTGAACCCAATGTTCTGCGGGCTGGCGGGTGATCGAGATCTTTCGGCGGCTGGCGTTGTCTATTTGTTTGCCCTTGAGCTAGGGGCGGCCAACAAAGATATGGCACATATGGCCGTCTTGGGGGCTGTGGGCGATGGTCAGGATCACGGCGATGCCTTTACAGGGCTGAATGCAGACTTCATCGCCGCGGCTGTGGAACAGAGAACCTTGAGACTTGCCAGTACGGGTGGGGTTCGGAGAGGGAGCATTCCCCGGCTGGGCAATGCCTCTGTGGAGCAGATGGCTGGCGATGTTACAACACTGGGTGCTGTGGGATATTTGGAAGCTGGCGTGGACCAAGGCCTGGAACTTCTGGAACAGGGGTATACGGACGAACTTCGCCAGTCCCTAGCCGAGCTGCAGCAGATGCAGCAGGAGAAGTTCGCTGGGATGGAACGAACACTGCGCCAAGGTGGTCTTCAGTCCACGGAGCATATTCAGTGGTTCGATCTTTGTGATGCCTTCTATCCCATGGGTGTCAAGATGGTGGGTGTGTTCTGCAGCAATCTGCGGGACCAAGATTGGCTGGACCCGGGGAAATATATCGCTGGATTCCAGTGGATTCCCGATTATGTTCCCGGTCTCGGTGTCATCAACTTCGATGCGACCAAAGTATCCATGCGAATACCCAGTCCACTGGCGCAGAGGATGTTTGCCGGTCAGATGCCCAGTTTACTGGATTTTCTGCCCGCAGCTACGCAGCGATTGGGCGGATTCGTGGATGGCTGTCATAGTTATTCCGCCGCCACCACTGTGGCCAAGGGATCCGAAGGCCAGTTGGTGACTGCCATGGAGGAAATTCTGGCAGGATTGGTGTGAAGGTTCGGCGAGGAACGACAAAACCGCCCTGGCAGATTGCTGCCAGGGCGGTTGCAGGTTTTTAGTTCTCTTCATCAGTATCTTCAGCAACGCGCGAAGCAGCAGAGACAAGCGGCCCTTTCATTCACACTGCTTACTCCCAAGGATGGTCACGCATGAACGCAGTTTTGACACTACACTCAATATCTTCTCATGGGCGATCTCACACTAACCTTTTCTTTGCCTACTCACCAGGTATGGTCTCCCATATCCAGCTTCCAGCGCCAATCTAGTCGCCTGAGAATTCACTCTTGACAAGCGTACTCCGTTTCCGAAATACAGGTGAATCACTTTGTCCTTGGTTTCAATCAATGCTTTTGTCGGTGCCCCTTGTTCTCTGCTGGATCTTCATTATAGGGGATCTCGGCGCTCAGCGCCAACGACAAATATGGCCTTGAGAGACTGTGGGCAGAAATTAGAGTCGCCTTTTGGACTCGCACGGGCTCATAGTCACTTTTTCGTATTTTTTTGATCTATCAACACGAAAATTCGCTGCTGGAACCACCGGCAAGCATAGGTATTCGGCAGTCGCCGTGTAGGTGGGCCTTGAGCCGGAATGGTTCTGCTTGGCGCTGGCTGCTAACTTCCCTGGCATTCACGCCAACGATGGGAGGTTCTGCAGCGGTACAGCGCAGGGATTGGCCGCATAAGGACGGGGGCCGTGGGCAGAGGCAGCGCCGCCGCAAACTGCCTTCAAGAAACTTGCGAAATGCAAAAAAGTCGCGGGCGAATACGCGGTCCCGGCAGGAATTTGTGCAGAAGAGTGGTATTTATAGAGGTAAGAATCGGCGTCAAACTTGCCAATGACAATTTTTAGGGAGGGTTTATTTTGAGTATCAAACTGCGTCAGAATTTCAAGTATGCTATGGTCGTTCCCACAAGTATGGGTGTGCGTATCACTCCGAAGGACGGACAACCAGTATACAGCACCGATACCTTCTTCATGCAGGCCACCAGTGCCGAGACGAATGTGGCCACCATCTCGTCCTATCTGGGCCTGCCGGTGAAGGTGCTGACATCCTTTGTCAAAGACAGCCCAGTTGCTCGCTTTATCAAAAAAGACCTGGGCAGCCGTCATATGGACTACGAGGGCCCTGAAGTGCCTCAGGGTGGGCCTTGGGGATTTCGCCACCAGTTCAATATTGCAGACAGCGGCTACGGTACGCGGGGCCCGCGGGTACATAACGACCGCGCCGGGGAAGTGGGCAGGACGCTGAACGTGAAGGATTTTGACCTGGAGCGCATCTTTGGCGAAGAAGGTGTGCAGATTGTTCACATCTCAGGCCTAATCGCAGCCTTGTCGGAAGAAGCCAGCACGTTCTGCTTGGAGATCGCCCGGGCAGCCAAGAAATACGATACCCGGATATCCTTTGATTTGAACTATCGGGCTTCGTTTTGGGAAGGCCGTGAACAGGAACTGCGGGATGTCTTCACCGAAATTGCCAGTATTTCCGATGTTTTAATCGGTAATGAGGAAGATTTTCAGCTTTGCTTGGGTATTACCGGACCGGAAGCTGGCGGTCAAGATATTGCTGAGACTATCGAGAATTTCAAAGAAATGATCGGCCGCGTCAAAGAAGCATTTCCCAACTGCAGCGTATTCGCCAATACCCTGCGGGAAGTGGTTCACGTCAATGAACACCTGTGGGGCGCCATTGTTCTCGAAGACGCCAACTGGCATGTGGTGGAACCTCGCTCCATTTACGTCCTGGATCGAATTGGCGGCGGTGACGGGTTTGTCGGTGGTCTGCTGTACAGTATTCTCAGAGATTGGCCGTCGGAAAAATGGGTGCAGTTTGCCTGGGCTACCGGTGCTATGGCCACTACGTTCATGACTGACTACGCCCAGCCAACCGATGAAGAGCAAGTGTGGAGTATCTGGGAAGGTAATGCACGGGTCAAACGCTAGCTCTATGCGCTGAAGCGGTCCCAAACCATCAAAAGACACGACCGGTTCGCTGCGGCCTACCGGTCGTGTTAGCGCGTTATCCCCATGAACTGACCGTTGGGGCATCCTGGAGACAGCGCCGTCGCCGTTGCCGCCGACCGAGCAGGCCTGTTACACAGACGTATTTCAATGGCCAACATCTACGGGCGACCTCGGAGAAACGCCTGATAAATGGCGTTTCTCCGAGGTCGTAAACCACGCATGTTGCTCTATGAAACAAGACTGCTAGAATCATTATGTTAAGCCGCATTGCCCGGCCAGACGAACTGGGCGGCGCAAAAACGACGAATTTCGGCGACTGCGAGCTGCAGAATGGCGGAAAACAAAGAAGATTCCTCAAAGGGGTGCTGAGAACGTGCAACTGCCGTTGGTTAAAAATATCGAAAAACGACGAGAGGTCACGTCTGGCAGTGCTCGCTGGAGCTGATTGCCCGAGATCGTCTGTCATGATAAAATGCGACTCTAGCCAAAGGCTAGCAAACCATGTATAGTTAGTAGCAAGCAGAGTTCAAGGGAATGCTGACGGAAGCATTTCGGCGAATCAAGGAAAGAACAGAATACCGACTTCAGCGATGAAGGTCATGCTGCAAGGAAGGCTGTACAAAGGACATCTTGGGTGCGACAATCCATACATGGTCAAACATGATATGGTGAGAGAACCCGGGTGATCACTGGACAGTCGGAATTGAAATGACAATTCAAGCGTAAAGAACTTGAATAACGGTAAAACTGTCCTTGAGGAAACGAAATGTGAACAGAAGGTTCGCTTGTTCTCTGCTTTTACGCGTCTATCTTTGGCCGATTCTTGGCCGAGCGAGCTTTTGCCAACGGATCCCAGCAAAGAGGGGAATGGATGGGTTCTGCTGAATACATACAACAACCGGACTCGCGCCCGGAGAACGCCAAGAATTGGGGGTAGCACAATGAGCGAGAAGATCAACGTCAAGCAGGCTGTGGATATCGCCAGCGAATTTGCCCAACAAATCTATGGTGAAGAAGATTCCGGTCTGGCAGGCATTCGAGTGGAAACCGTGGAGTACGTCGAGGCCAGCAATACGTGGCTGATTACCTTGGGGTGGAACGATACCACATACAAGGAGATCCCCAGTGCGGAAATGGCGGGCATCAAGTCGAAAGTGCCGCGCACCTACAAAGTGTTCCATATCGATGCCGAAAAGGGCGAAGTGGTGAAGATGGACAGTAAAGAAAAACAGTCTTGAGTGCGACCGCAGCCGCTGTGGTTCCGGGTGGTGCCAGCGGTTCAAAGTAACATCCGTTAAAAAGCGACGAGCAGCCCCTGGGCGGGAGGTGCTCGTCGCTGCGCGTTATGGAAGGAGATACAGGCGGCAGAACTCAGTTGCCGGATATGGAATCAATATGGCCAAACAGGCTCTTGAGTTTTGCCGTTGTGGCTTCAGGAAGAGGCGGACGCAGCAGCGAACGGTGGTTCACCGCCAAATGTTCAGGATTGCCCGTGCCAGAAAGAGTTACATGCACACCGTCCTCATAGCGGCAGAAGCGATACGCTGCATCCTGCATGGATTCGGCACCACTGGCCGGCCCGAAGGCTGCTTCCACGTCCTCCAAACTGTGCTGCTGGGGATCCAGCAGTCGTTCTGCGTACAAATGCTGCAGCATTTCCGCTAAGTTCTCGCGGCTGTTCAAGGCCCGCCGGACGGCGAACATGATCAAGACACCGATATCGTTGGCTTTTGTGTAGGGGAACACCCGTTGGCGGGCGCTCTGGTTGAGCAGGTTGAACCCCACCATGATAACATCCCAAAAGGGATCCTGGACCGCCCGTTCCAGCATGACGTGCTGTGGATCGCGACCGAACATCTCGGTGACACCGCTGAAACGGATTTTGCCCTGTTTTTTCAGGTCCTCCAAGGCCGGAACCCATTCTGAGCAGGCATAGTCATACTGGTCTGGCTGCAGGCCGTGCAGGTGATAAATATCCACATGATCGGTCTGCAGCTGCTTTAGACTGCGTTCGAGCCCGGCCTTTAGCTCCGCACCCGTCACCCAGCGGTCATCTTGGCGCAGGCTTTTTTTCGTGGACAGGATGTAAGAATGGCGCGGAACATTCTGCAGGGCTCGGCCTACAATGGGTTCTGTGCCATAGGCTTCGGCGGTATCGATGAAGTTGATGCCCAGATCAAGGGCTTGACGAACAATGGCAGCGGACTCCGCTTCTGTTTTGCCGGTGGCCTGACCTAAGCGGCTGTGGCCGCCGCAGCCAAGCCCCATGACACTGGCCTTCAGTTCTGTGCGTCCCAAACGAACATAATCCATATCCATTCCTCCTGTTAGCAAAGGGGTAGCGCGCTTATACTCTGTGTTCGGCTCGTTCAATGATATCGTCCTGCAGACGTTGGTCCAGGTCCACGAAAAAAGCACTGTAGCCCGCGACTCGCACCAACAGATGGCCGTGGCTTTTGGGATCAGCCTGGGCCTGGCGCAGTGCCGAACGACTGATTACGTTAAACTGCACATGCTGAATTTTCAGGGTCACAAAGGCTCGCAGCAGTGCCATGAACTTCCGCATGCCGGCAGCATCAGCCAGGGTATCCGGAGACAATTTTAGGTTCAGCAGGCTGCCATTGATCGACCGCAGATGATCTAGTTTGCTGACACTTTTCAGTACCGCAGTGGGCCCATGCAGATCACGGCCAATCATGGGCGAAAGCCCGCCATCGGCCAACTGCTCACCGGCCCGCCGGCCATCGGGCGTGGCGCCCACAACCGCCCCCAAGGGAATATGGGCGGATACCGTGTACGCTCCGGCGGTGAACGGTCCGGATCGACGATTCTGGTGACGGTCTAGCTCGTCGACAAAAACAGCAAACACGTCGGCCGCCAGCTGGTCCACTTCATCAACGTCATTACCGTACTTTGCATAGCGGCTTTGCAGCCGCTGCCGCAACTTCTCCTGCCCGGGACCGGTGAAGTTCCGACGGAGGGCGGTCAACAACTCCGGCAATCCGATGCTGCCTTCAACGAACACAGCCTGCTGGAGAGCGTAGAGCGAGTCAGCGACATTGGCTTGACCGATACCCTGGACGCCGGAGAAATTGTAACGGGCCCCACCGGCCGTGACATCGAGGCCCTTGTCTACGCAGTCGGCGATTAAGGAAGACAAAAAGGGCGTCGGCGCAAATTCGCCATGGCCTTCATCCACAATATCAGCTCCGGCAGCCACCAACTTCGTGCAGTGGCGGATATCGGTGGCCAAGGCTGCCAAGAAGGCCGCGAACTGCTGGTTACCGCCGGCAGCATCCTCGCCTTGGCGAGCACCCCAACTGTGCAGGGTCCGTTCCATGATTCGCGCCAGGTTGAGCATGGCGATATCGTGGAGGCCATAGGTGCGTCCGGGAATGGATAACTCAACACAGCCGACGATAGCGTAGTCGCGAGCATCGTCGATGGCAACGCCTTTGGCGGTGAATCCGGGAATGATGACCTCGTCATTGAAAAGCTGCGGCATGCCCGTACCCATGCGAATGACGCGGGCAGCCTGCTGCAAAAATCGTTGGGGTGTACCTTGGTGCAGCCGCACGGACAGATTGGGTTGGGGCAGTTTCAGAACACCGTGTACGTCCAAGAGAAGACGGGAAAGCTCGTTGCTGGCATCTTGGCCCGTGTTGTCCACACCACCCAAGGTGATGGTGTAGCCCGTGGGAAATCCAGCGAAGTAGCGAGCGCTTTCTTGACTGCGGATGAGGACGACATCGTTGGTCTTGATGCAAAAACAAGCTAGGACTTCCCGTAACTGTTCTGGGGATTCACCCTGGGCCAGGCTGTAGCGGTAAAAGGGCAGCATATATTGATCGAAGCGCCCCAAAGACAGGGAGGAAGCGTTGGATTCGTACTGCGCAGCCAGACTAACGAACCACAGGAGCTGGCACGCTTCCCAAAAGGTGCGCGGCGATTCCTCGGCTATGCGGTGGCAGCCGGCAGCGATCCCCTGCAGTTCGCGGCGGCGCGCCTGCGGTAGCTCCCACTGCTTGCTGGTGTTCTCAGCTAACTGCCCGTAACGGCGAATGTGGTTCTGCAGGGCTTCATATACGATAACAGCGGCGTGGCAGAAGGCGTTGCCCGGTTCGGCCGTTTGCTTATGCTGCAGAACCTGCAAGAGCCCATTCAGGCCTTGGTTTAGCAAACGTGGGAAATCCATGATGATGTGACCCTGCCCCTTATCCGTTTGGTTGAGGGCAAAGATCCGCTCGGTCAAGGCCTGTTGGATATCGGGCCGGATCCGCTGGGTTATGCGATCCTTCAAAGAACGGCCCTGCCAATAAGGGAACAACTCTGTGCGGTAGATGCCTTTGTCGGTTTCGGTGATGGCGAACGGATCCTGGGGACGCCCTTGGATGGTGTCCAGCTCCTGCAAGATCCAATAGGGATCCATTTCTGGCGAGATGATTCCGGAACGGGGGCGCACGGTGCGATTACCCACCAGCAGTTCATCAGGGCGAATGGCAATAACCACGTGGTCGAGGATGTGGGCTGTGGCCCGGGCTCGACGCACAATGATGGGCTCTTCTTGGGTCTGCTGCCAGCTTGCCGTATACAACAGCGCCCGTTCCAGCGACACCCGCCGTTCCTGGGCAAACAGATCCGCCGCCAGCCTTTGCACGCGTTGGTTCACGTCGAGCCCTCCTTCGCCGAACCGGTCCGATGGATCACCTATCGCAGGAGATCGGTAATGTTTGTTCCCGCACCGAATGTATCTTCCCAATCGGCAGTGAAGTCGTCAACGGCCCTTTGGATAGCGGGCAGGCCCAAGGCACTGCGCAGCATCGCTGGCGGCACCGTGATGGCATGGGCTCCGTGCTCCAGGGCTGCCATGATTTGGCCGACATTCTTAAAGCTGGCGGCCAGGATCCGGCCCGGATACTGGCCCTCATCGCCCAGCTGGCGCAGGCAGGCAATGACATCCCATGGATCCACATCCATGTTCTGCATGCGGTTGCAGTAGGGGGCGATGTAGTCGGCACCGGCCTCCAGAGCCAGCAGGCCCTGCATCTTGCCGTAGATAGCCGTGGCAGTGACGTTGTAGCCGCCGTTTTTCAAATGGCGCATGGCCCGCAAGCCTTGCTCCGTGACAGGGACTTTCACAAAGACCCGCTGGCCCAAGGTTTCGTGGAGCACGGCCGCTTCGGCCAGCATACCTTGGCAGTCTTGGGCGATCAGCTGCACGTGCAGGGAACGCTGATTGCCGATAAGCTGCCGAATCTGCAAAAGGTGCGGGAAGAAATCCACCGAGCCTTCGCTTTTAAGAATCGAGGGGTTGGTGGTCACTCCCAAACACGGATACATGCTGAGGGACTTCTCGATCTCAGGGATATTGGCCGTGTCAAAAAAACATTCCATTCTGCTCTACCTCCTGGCAGCGCTGTTCATCCAGCCCTGCAAAACGTATAGTCAGCCTACAGCTGCTGTTCGGTCCGGGCAATAATGTCATCCTGGGTCTGTTTGGACAGCACGTTAAAGAAAGCGCTGTAGCCGGCCACGCGCACAATGAGATCGCGATGGCGTTCCGGGTGTTGTTGCGCATCCACGAGTGTTTCCCGGGAAACCACATTGTACTGGACGTGAAAGCCTCGGAGACCATTGAAAAAGGCGCGTACCAAGGTGCCCAGCTTCGTCATGTTAGCGGGATTCGCCAACATCTCAGGAGTTACCTTCTGGTTGAGGAGGACACCACCGGTAAGCTTCTCTGTAGGAAGCTTAGCGATGGACTTGAACACCGCTGTGGGTCCTTGGGTGTCTCGCCCATGACCGGGTGAACAGCCTTCGGCCAACGGTGTCCCGCTGGGCCGGCCATCTGGCGTGGCCGGTGTGGACGCCCCCTGGGGTACATTGGCGGTGATGGATGACGTGCCGCCGTAGTAGACACCACCGATGGGCCCCCGTCCATAGCGGGTATTTTTGTGCTTGCTCAGTTCATCAAGGAACGATTCATACGCGGTCACCAGCAGTTGATCCACATAGTCGTCGTCATTGCCGTACTTGGGAGCCCGCCGCTGGAGCTGGGCTTGGATCCGTTGACCCTGCTCCCCAGCGAAATCTGTGCGGAGGGCTTCCCAGAGTTCGGCCGGACTGAAAAGACGTTCTTCGAAGACACACTTTTTGATGGCCGCCAAGGAATCGGCGAGGTTGGCGATACCGACCTGGAGTCCGCTGATGAAATCGTAGACGGCTCCGCCTTCTTTCAGCGTCAGACCCCGTTCAATGCAGTCGTCGGTTAAGGCCGAGCAGAGCACGTCAGCCGCAGTCTGTTCCAGTACGAGATCAGCGCAGCTATCGATAATCACACTCTGTCGTGTAAATTCGCGGATGGTAATGTCCCAGGCGTGCATGACCTGGTCAAAATCGGTCATGTCCCGGAAATGCCCAGTACCCGGTGCTAAGCGGGTGCCACTGTCAGGATCCACACCGTCATTGAGAGCAATCATCAGACTGCGGGCAAAGTTGAGAAAACTCATTCCCGTGCAGCGATACCCCCATTTGCCAGGAACCGCCACTTCCACACAGCCGATGGCACTGTAGTTATAGGCATCGGCCTCGGCTACGCCTTTGGCTAGGAAGCTGGGAATAATGATCTCATCATTGTTGAAGGCGGGCATTCCTGTTCCCAAAGCTACCAAATGCAGACACTGCTGAAAGAATGGCTCCGCCAAACCAGCATGATAGCGGACGGTAAGATTGGGCTGGGGCAGACGCACCTGGGCCACACTGCGCAGGATGATGTAAGACATGGGGTTGACCCCGTCTTCCTTGGCGGGGGTCTGCCCGCCGATGGTTACATTCTGGTAGAGGGGGCTGCCAGCGCTAAAACGGGTATGGGAAGCGGAGCGGATTTTGTTGACAGAATACGTCTTCAGCCAAAGGTTGGTCAGCAGTTCACAGGCATCTGTCTCTGTTGTCCGTCCGGCGGCCAAGTCGTCTCGATAGAAAGGCCACAGATATTGGTCCAGCCGTCCGTAGGACAGAGAATGACCGTTAGACTCGATCTGCAGGACCACATGCAGCAGCCAAATGGACTGCACCGCCTCGGCCAATGTGGCCGCCGGTTCTTCAGGAACCTTTTGCAGGATACGGGCCATCTCCAATAGCTCTTGGCGCCGCAGCGCACTGTCGGTGTCGGCGGCCATCTCGGCTGCCAACTGGGCATAGCGGTGGGCAAAGGCAATGACAGCGTCTATAACAACGAGCACGGCCTCATAGAAGAAGGAGCGCTGCAGTTGCGCATACTCAGCCAGATCCAACGCAGCAAGCTTCTCCTGCGTGCGCTGGCGGTACCACTGGAGTCCGTAACGCAGAACGTTTTCGTAGTTCACAGCCAGATGGGCGTCGCCGGAGGTGATGTTGCCTTCTGCTTTGATGATGCCGAGATCATAGAAGACTCGACTGCTGGGCGGCATGGCTGCTAAGCCCCGTTCCTTGAGGGTATTGCGTTCCCAAAAGGGAGCGATGCCGCGCAGTATGTCCTTACTGGATTCGTCAATGTGGAAACGATCGCCGTCGCGTTCTGCGAACTGATCCAGTTCGTTGAGTACCCAATCCATGGCATACTCCGGAAAGATGGGCGCTGAACGATTAGCCTTGGCCTGATTCCCAGCCAAACGGGTTTGCGGCTCGATGTAGATACTCATATGTTTGAGAATGTTTTCCAACATCATGGCGCGGCGCAGCACCATAGGTCGATGGCTGTGCTGCTTGTAGGCCTCGGTGGTCAGCTGCGCTCGTTCGACGCAGATCGAAGGTTCTTTATCCAACAAAGCGCTGCGGAACTCCTGCATGCGCGGACTTAATGACCCAAAGGGATTCACGGTCGTTCCTCCTTTGTTTGTTTTCCGTCGTCACCAACGTCTGCTAAGTGCAGTTGAACGCCGCTGCGACGCAGATCAGCCGTGAACTGCGGCGGCAGCGCGCTGTCTGTAACGACGCTGTGAACATCGTCCACAGCAAATTGCGCCACCACGCCTTGGCGGCCGAACTTATGGGATTCTGTAACGATGATAACCTTGTTGGCCCGAGCGGCCATGGCTTTGACAGCCTCGGTGCGCAGGAGATCCTTGCCAGAAAAACCCGCCGCGTTCGTAAAGCCATCTGTGCCCAGGAACAGTTTGTCCACGAAGAACGCACTGGCACTCTGGCGCACCAAGGGACCCACTAACACCTGGCTCTGCTTTTGGTATTCTCCACCCAAAAGGATCACCTTGGTGGCCTGAAATGGGCGGAGGCGTTCGGCTATGAATACAGAGTTGGTGATGATGGTAATGGCCCGCTGGGCCGCGGCCAACGCTTCCGCTAAGAGCGCACAGCAGGAGCCCGATTCGATCATGACGGTCTCACCGCTTGGGACCAAGGCCGCTGCTGCTTGGGCAATGCGCAGTTTGCCGGCGTAGTTCATGGCCATGCGCCCCTGCACATCATCGCCCTGATCGGCCACGGCCGAACCGTGTTCTCGTCGCAGTAGTCCCCGTGCTTCCAGAAAGGCCAAATCTTTGCGGATCGTCACTTGGGAAACATGAAGCGTCGCGGCCAAATGCTTAACCGGGAGGCGCTGTTCGGAGTTGACCAGTTGGAGTATCTGCAAACGACGTTCGTTCATGGATCCCATCCTTTCCCGGCAGCACTGGACTGGAATGCAGGCGGCCAGAGGACGACCCTGCGGCCATTTGGCCGCTGTCATCTCTGTGGTACCGGTCTGCGGCTGTCCGGCCCTTGCATCTCAAGGTTAGGTTTCGAATGAAACTTTATATCTTACGAGTACACTTCGCCGATGGACTAGGAAATCCTGCTCGACAATGCTCCTGATCTCGGTAATTTCAACAGGGCTGCGAGCAGGCCTGTTCCATAGACGTGTTTCCACGCCCAACATTTACGGGCCTCCTCGGAGAAACGCCTGATAAACCGCGTTTCGCACTCGGTCGTAAACCACGTATTGCTCTCTATGCAGCAGGGCTGCGAGATTGTTGGATCTTTCTGCCAAGCAGGTTCGGCAAAAAGTTGCGGTTTACCGTGGGCCAGCGAGGAGTTTTCGGCGGCGGAGGCGAATGTCTGGTCTAGGTTTTAAAGGGGGAGATGCAATATTGGGTACGCCGACGTTTGTTTATTACCATAATGGGATGCTGCGGGCCAAGATGCACGGGACCGCAGACACTCTACGCCTTGCGCAGCGGGATCTAGAGACAGGGTCGTGGCTGCAGGAGAAACCTCTCAACGATGTTTCCGATCTGGCAGCCCAGTTTCCGTTCGCCACTGTGGCTGCGCACTGGGACGACTACCAAGGGTTGGCCAGTGGTGATGGCAGTACGTGGATCGATGGCGTGGGGCACAGCTACCAAAGGGTTTCCGGTTCAACATCTTCTGGAGCCGACGGTGCAGCATGGCTGCAGATGACAGGCTCAGAACCGCTGGATTTGGTAACGGCACAGGGACGTGTGGTCGGATTCGTTCAGCACAGCCGCACTGGCCAGGGTGTTTTGGTTGAGGAAGGCATGGAGCGGCTGACCCCATTGGCGGCATGGCAGGATGCTTCTGTGTCCGACGCTGGCCAAGGCGTGAAGCGCTTGGGCACCGCAGTGGTCACCACCGGCGATGCTTGTTCTCTGGCCACAGAGATCTGGCTGCCCGCCCAACATGAACCGGGGCAGAAGGTGCCGGCGATCTTGATCCGGACACCCTATGGACGTATGAACGGCTGTGATGCCTTTTTACATTTTGTGGACCGCGGCTATGCGGTGGTCATTCAGGATACCAGAGGACGTCACGATTCCACCGGTTCATTCAGCCCCAACATCTACGAGCAAGAAGACGGTGATGATACCCTGAACTGGTTGGCGGCCCAGGAGTGGTGCAGTGGTCGTATTGGCATGATCGGCAGTTCCTACGGTGGGTTTGTGCAGTGGGCAGCGGCAGCCAGCGGCAATCCCCATCTTCATGCCATGGTCAGCCGGGTTACAGCCGGCACACCTTTCTATGACATACCGATCCGTTCTGGGGCACTGTTGTCTGGGATGCTGGCGTGGTCGTTCATGATGGCAGAACAAGTCACCGATGGCAGCAAAGCCCAACGCAGTGATTGGGACGATGTTCTGCAGATTCGACCTCTGCGAGATATTCCCGAACGAGCTTTGGGTCAACGCATACCCTTCTGGGAGGAGTGGGTGGACAACCCGCGGCTGGATGGTTACTGGCAGCGGGCCGATTGGACGCAAACCCAGGGCAGCCGCCATATTCCTGCCTTGATTATCTCCGGGTGGTACGATGACGACGGCATCGGAACTACACAGGCCTGGCGGATGGTGACCGCACAAGGGCGCCAACACCAGCGCCTGATTCTGGGCCCATGGAAGCATAAGTTCAATACGGCCCGTGAGATCCATAACGTTGCCTTCGGCCCAGAAGCTGTGCGGCCTGATTTGGAGCTGCTGTATCTGCGCTGGTTTGATCAGCACCTGAAGGGCATGGAGACAGGGGTCGATGCCGAACCGCCCGTGCAATACTTCTCCGTCGGTGACAACACGTGGCGTACAGATACTGCCTGGCCGCCGCCGGCAGCGCAGACGCAGCCGTTTTACCTCCACAGTGATGGTGAAGCCTGCCGGGAGGGGGGACGGTTGTCTGCTCAGGCACCGCGCACCGATCAGCGGCGGGATCGGTTCATCTACGATCCCAAAGACCCAGCGCCCCATATTATCGACATGTCCGAGAATGAACTGCATGTGCCGGAGAACTATCGTGAGATGGAGGAGCGGTCTGATGTTCTCCTTTACACTTCAGACGTTCTCCGTGATGCCCTGGTCTTGGCCGGCGATGTAGAGGCCGTTCTTCATGCTGCTACTGACCGCCCGGACACCGATTGGGTGGTTCGTTTGACCGATGTTGATCCCGAGGGCAATTCCATCCGCCTCTGTGATGGATTTATCCGGGCCCGCTACCGTCATTCCTTTGCTGAGCCGCGACTGCTCGAGGAGGGTGAAGTGTTTCGGTATGTTATTCCCATGGGGAAGATCGCTTGTACCATCTGGCCTGGACATCGTCTGCGCCTGCAGGTGACATCCGCTGCCAAGAACTTGATATTTCCCAACCCCAACACCGCAGGCGATCCCAATGCCGAGACACAGCCGGTGGCAGCCCAGCAGGAGATTTTCCATGATACCGAGCATCCCAGTTGTGTGCTGCTGCCGATCATGCCCTGACGGAGGCGGTTCACATCCTGGGGACCAAGCAGTTGCTCAGTCCTGCAGGGACCTCCCAGCGGCGAACAGGCCGCCCTCTGGATGCCTTGGAGACGGCAGTACAAGGTCATTGCACCCGACGATTTTTGCTGAGCGCGCCAAAGGCAGGCCATCCTCAAAGAGGGTGGCCTGCCTTGTTCTACATGGATGGATCCACCGGCAGAACTGCTGCTTAATGGCTGGAGTTGGAACCTGTCCTTACTTTGGGAACGATGCGATAGCCATAGCGGATTCCGTTAATCTCACCGGCTCCGTTGGCGGTGAAGGCCAGTCCGGTTTCACTGCCCCGGTATTCAATGGCTCCCCTGCTCGGTCCGCTCTGTCGGATAGCCTGCTTCTTCCCATTGCTGACGAGATACGCCTGCTCATCCTCCAGGGTTACTTCCAGTTCGATACCTTCTTCTGAGCGGTAACTGCCAACCCAACGCTGCAGTTCCTTGATGCGGCTGTCATATTGGGGCTCACGGGCAAAGGGTTCTTCAAGGGGCAGGTCCAAAGCCAGGTTCACCGCAGCCAACCAAATGCGCTGTGCTGGGACATCAGCCAAATTCGTCAGGACCGCCGCAGTCAGGGACTGGCCAGGTACCATGCCGAAAGCCGCCGACACAGCTTTCTGGCTGCCCCCATGTTCGATGACTTTGTGACCGCCGTGATTGGGATGAATCATCAGACCGTAGCCGTAGTAGACAGCGGGGCCGCATGGGATGAACGGTGAGGTCATCTTCGCCAAGAGCTGGGGCCGGATCAGGTCCTGGCGATAGCCCAGAAGGGCTTGGCCATAGCGAACCAGATCCACCACCGATGATTTTATATAACCCGATCCCAGCATAGCCGGGGCATGGGTCCACTGCGGAGCAGCCTTGATGGCGCCATCTCTGGTTTTGATGTACAACTGTGTTACGTCCGACAGATGCTGTAAGTGCTCTGGGGCGAAGGTACTGCTGGTCATGCCTAGGGGTTCAAGGATGCGCTGCTGGACAAAGTCGGCGAAGGGA
>PWMW01000278.1 GCA_003559095.1 Clostridiales bacterium
CGCCGCCACATTGATGCCCGCAGGTACATAGCCTTCCAAGGGATCATGAGCGGACGTTTGGTCCGTCACAATGTGGGGAACAATGCCGCGGCGGACAAGAGTCGGGAGCACATCGGCAGCATTGCCTAACAGGCCGATAGACAACGGTTCACCACTGGCCTGAGCCTTCGCTGCCATGGTCAGAGCCTCATCGAGATCGGCAGCGGCCACATCGAGATAGCCATGGGCCAGCCGCCGCTGGATCCGCTGGGGATCCACTTCCACCACGATGGCAGCACCTTCGTTCATGGTAACAGCCAACGGCTGGGCACCACCCATGCCGCCAAGGCCTGCGGTTACAGTTAACGTACCCTTTAAACTTCCACCGAAGTGCTGTTCCGCTGCTTCCGCCAACGTCTCATAGGTACCCTGGAGAATACCCTGGGAGCCGATGTAGATCCAACTGCCGGCGGTCATCTGACCGTACATCATGAGCCCCTTACGTTCCAGCTCGCGAAAATGATCCCAAGTGGCCCATGCCGGAACCAACAGTGAATTGGCCAGCAAAACTCGCGGTGAATGGGGTGTGGTCTCAAACACGGCCACTGGCTTTCCCGACTGAATCAACAAGGTTTCATCGTCTGCCAGCTGCTTGAGGCTCCGGACGATCCTGTGGTAACAATCCCAATTGCGGGCAGCCCGTCCACTGCCGCCATAGACGATTAGCTGGTCCGGGTCTTCGGCCACATCAGGATCCAGGTTGTTCATCAACATGCGCAGGGCCGCTTCTTGATGCCAGCCCCGGCAGTTCAGCGTCGTTCCACGGGGAGCTCGGATGTTCATGCTGGTCAGCCCGGAGCACAGATCCGGGCCGTTCACCTCCTTCAGCACCCGCCCACAAAACCAACAACAGGTTGCCTCACCTTGACGCTGAGCGCTTACATCCTGTCACTCCAAAGGGCCCACCACCGTTTCCACAGCATGAAGAATCGTTCCCGAGCGCAGTAACTGGCACATGGTCTGAATGTCCCCTGCCAAAATCCGGTCTTCGGTGAGCGGCGGGATTTCGGCGCGGACACGACCATACACGGCCTTGACAGCTGGGGACAGCTTTTGGCGGTCCACAAACTCCAGAGCTTGGCAGCCGCAGAGCAGTTCTACGGCCAGCACGTTCTGCAGATTGCTAAGTATGGATACACACTTACGGGCCGCTATGGATCCCATGCTGACATGGTCTTCTTGATCCGCCGATGTGGGGATCGAGTCCACAGAAGCTGGGTGAGCCAGCACCTTGTTCTCCGAGACCAAAGCCGCCGCATTATACTGGGTTATCATAAAGCCGGAGTGCAGACCACCGCCTTCCACCAGGAACGCCGGCAGCCCGCTAAGGGTAGGGTTGACCAAGCGCTCGATACGATACTGCGAAATGCTGGCCAACTCCGCCAGGGCAATTCCTAAGTAATCCAAGGGCAGAGCCAACGGCTGCCCATGGAAATTACCGGCAGACAAAACTTCTTGGTCGTCCCAAAGAATCAGCGGATTATCCGTTACCGAGTTCAACTCCACGGCCATCACCTGCCACGCTACGGCCAACGCATCGCGAGTGGCGCCATGCACCTGAGGCACGCAGCGCAGTGAATACGCATCTTGAACTCGCTCCCGGTGCGATCGATGCACCCGCCCGCTGCCCTGCAGAATACGGCGCAGATTGGAGGCTGTAGTTATTTGGCCCTTGTGGGGCCGCAGCTGCTGTACCCGTTCATCGAAGGCGTCGGGAATGCCATCCAGGGCTTCCATGGTTACGGCACTGGCAATATCGGCAGATTTTGCTGCCACCTGCCCATCATAGACGGCCATCACTCCGTACGCCGTCATATACTGGGTACCATTGATCAAAGCTAGGCCTTCCTTAGCCTGCAGCACCACGGGGTTCAGGCCCACTGCATGGAGAGCCTGGGCACCGGGCAAACAACGCTCGTCGACGTAAGCATATCCTTCGCCGATCATCACGGCAGCAATATGAGCCAGCGGAATCAGATCACCGCTAGCGCCCACAGAACCCTGATGGGGAACCAGCGGAACGACCCCTGTATTCAGCATATCGATGAGCATCTGAATTAAGGACGCTCGCACCCCAGAGTAGCCGCGCATCAAAGTGTTAGCGCGGATCAGCATCATAGCCTTGACAATCTCCGCCGGCAGAGGCTCGCCCACACCACAGCTGTGACTGAGGATCAAGTTGCGCTGCAGCTGTTGGACACTGGCGCTGGATATCTTAGTGTCAGCCAGCTTGCCCACACCCGTACTGATCCCATAGACCGGAGCATCCTTGGCCACAAGCTCTTCCACGAACAGCCGCGACGCCTCGATCCCCGGTAAACTTTCTGCCGCCATGGCCACAGATGTGCCATCCCGCACAGCCTTGACAACCTGTGTAATACTGAGATTGCGTCCGTCCAAATGGAGCATGCTGTTCTCCCCCTTGAACCTGCAAAACCGAACCCCACGGCCCGCTGGTTCGGCGGCCAAAGCCAACGACGTCACCCAGCCGATGCGGCCAGATGACGTCATGCCTAGAAATCATCGGCTTCCAGGAACACCTCGATTACCTGCTGCTCTCCCCGCTCTACGTCGACGGGAAACAGCACCTTGGTCTCATAACCAATCACACGCACCCGCATTGTGTACCGACCCGGCTGTACGTCTGCTAAACTGTACTCCCCCCGTATATTGCTGGTAGTGGCGGACAGCATATCCATAATACGGGTGCTGTCCCCTGCGTACAGCACTACACCGGCACGCTCGAGAGGTTCCCCTGTGAGGGCATCTCGCACCACACCGGTAATGGCCGCCTGTACTTCCGTCAGGACCAGCTCCACAATGCGTCCTGCACTCTGTACTTGAAAACGTCCCGACTGCTGTTGATAGCCGTCGAGGGCCGCTGTAAAGGTATACTCACCTCTGGTCAGTTCGGCTGTGGCCAGCCCTGTGGATCCTGTCCGCACTACCTGCTGCTGCTGGGGCTCATCCACTGCTTGGATGGTGATCTCGATACCAGCCAAGGATGGCGTGGAGAGGAACAATACGGAATGCGCGGACTCCGCAGCCGGACTCACATCGTCGGTGGGTTCCACGGCGGTGTCGGAATCAACTTCGACGCCATTATCGTCGGCGGGAACCTCCGTTTCAGTCAGAGCCGCCCCTGGTTCAACAACCACCACCGGCCCTGGGTCCATAGGCTCCGCAGGATCATCCGCCACTGGTTCATCTGACGGCAGCGACTCCCAATCCGGATCTTCGCTGACGTCCTCCCATAGTTCCGGTTCCATTTCTTCCAAGGGCTCAGCGTCTTCCATTTGCTGCTCGCTGTCTTCCGCCTCCGCTAGGGGCACTTCTGCTTCCGCTAAGGGCGCTTCCGCTTCCGCTAGGGGCACTTCCGCTTCCGCTAAGGGCGCTTCCGCTGCGGCGTAAACAGCGCGGACTAGCGTTTGTCCCTGGATATTCTCCACATCGGCGCTCCAGCCGACAAAGGAATAGCCGTCGCGCGCAGGTGCGGGTGGCGGTGCAGCGGCCTGACCGTGCTCTACCCATTGGGTGGCCAAACTGGTTCCATCCCAGTCCACGAACTCCACCCGGTGCTCTTCCGGCTCATACTGGGCTGTCACAAGCAGCCTGCTGCTGATCTCGTCCAGCGGAACACTCCAGCCAATGAACTGGTGGTTCGGCCGCTCCGGAGCCTGGGGCTCAGCCGCCGCTGCTCCATGGGGGACCATTTGGGTTTCGATCATCCGGCCATCCCAACCCAAGAACGTGACCTCGTAGACACGATGCTCAAAACGGGGAGCCACCTCCAGCGGTTCGGTCACCTCATCGAAGGCCGGTTCCCAGCCCAAAAAGAGATAACCTTCCCGCGGTGGGAGTTCTGGAGCTGCAGCTGCTGAACCATGGTCTACGTCCTGTACCTGCAGCACATTGTCATCCCAATCCCAAAACGTCACTGTATGCTGCTTCCGAACAAACTCTGCTGTTAGGAACACATCCCGTTCCGGCATAGTCAATACGGTGTGAGGCGAGTGCTCGTCCCCCAGACGACCGGCATTGACATGCCAGCGCACAAACTCGTGGTCGGAAGCAGGGACAGCCTGCAGTTCCACGTCCAGACCAGCTCGATAGCGATGAATTCCGAGCTCAGGGCTGACTTGTCCAGCTCCGTCGGCCATGATCTGCATCCGGTGCGTAGGCAGGAGTATTCCAGAGACATACAGCACAAACAAGGCTGCCGCAAGGACTCCTAACAACAGCAGATTGCGTGTCCATCCTTTCATGTTTAGGCACCTCCCTCAAGC
>PWMW01000234.1 GCA_003559095.1 Clostridiales bacterium
ATCAGCACGAAACTGCCGGCTAGGAACATGTCTTGGCTCTGCAGGGAGCGCAGGAAGAGCGGCCCCGTGGTGGGAAGCCCCAAGACAACGGATACAATGATCTCTCCGGAGACAATGCCCGGAAAAACAAAGGCAAATTGGCTGATCAAGGGATTGAGAGCTACGCGCACAGGATATTTGAGGATAGCCCGCTTGGCCTTCAATCCCTTGGCCCGAGCCGTCTCCAAATAAGGTTTGTTCAGTTCATCCAAGAGATTGGCCCGCATGACCCGGATCAAGCTGGCCGTACCGGCCGTACCTACAATGATCACGGGGATCCAAAGGTGCTTCAAGAGGTCGATGACTCTGCCAGGACTCCACGGAGCATCCACGTACTCCGCCGAAAAAAGGCCGCCCGCGCCTGTACCCAAATAACGCAGAGACACGTACATCAGCACCAGAGCCAACATGAAGTTGGGCACCGACAGACCGAGGAACCCGATGAACGTAAAGACGTAGTCAAAGACGGAGTATTTCTTGACCGCTGAGTAGATGCCGATGATCAGGGACACCACCCAGGCAAAAAGCATAGAACAGATCGACACCACCATGGTCAGCAGTATTCTCTGACCGATGAGATCGCGCACTGGGCGATTCCAGTCAAAGGACATGCCGAAATCTCCCTGCAGCACGCGGGTAATCCATTTGCCATATTGTACGTACCAAGGCTGATCCAACCCATACCTGCGACGCAGGGATTCCAGCATAGCCTCGTCCACGTCTTCGCCGCTGGAAGCTAATGACACGGCGTAACTGGTCACAAAGTCACCCGGCGGCAGCTGAATGAGGACAAAGGAGACTACCGATATAATGAAGAGCGTAGGAATCATTAACAAAAGGCGTCGAACCATGTATTGCCACATGCGTAACCCTCCAAAACATCACGAATTAGGAATCAGGGCGAAGCGAATGGAACAATCTGGGGATGTTGCCAGTTGCCAAGGAGCTCGGCAGCAGTATGGCCTTCACTGGGAGATAAACTCACACCGAGCCTCAGTCTTTCCGGAGCCCCACTGGATTAGGTGCTGTTGTGCCATATCCTTGTTGGTCCGCCAGCAGGCTTGGTTTCGGTAGGAGGTGGCTGAAACGCGTTATTCCCGAAACAACCTGCTGGATTTGGGCTGCGTACTGCGGGATGCGCACCGGTGTGAAATTCACGCTGGGTCCAGACACGCTGATGGCGCCAATGGACTCATTACGGCTGTTGCGGATGGCCACTGCCACACAGCGGATGGTCAGTTCGTTTTCTTCCCAGTCCACCGCATATCCCCGTTCCCGGATTTTGTCCAGCTCCAGCTGCAGATCCTCGGGAGACTTTAGGGTGTTGGGTGTCTTTTTCGGCAGTCCCCAGCGGGTAATGACTGTGTTGACTTCGCGCTTCGGCATATAGGCCAGCATGGCCTTACCCACACCAGTGGCATGCATGTCAGCCAGCCGCCCAGCCGTGGAGTATTGCACCAGACGGACGGAGGGATACAGCGCCTCCAAGTAGAGGACTTTGCCATTACGAGGGATTGTCAGGTAGACGATCTCACCAGTCTCGCGCTGCAGTTCCTCTAAGGCTGGGAGGATGTGAGTACGGATCTTCATTTCACTGCGAACCACAAATCCCAACTCGAAAAAACGGAGACCCAAATGATAGCGGCCAGTGCGTGGATCCCGCTCCAGATAGCCGCAGTCCTGGAGGGTGCCCAGCAATGTGGTGAGAGTAGTTTTCGGGATGTCCAGTTGGGAAGCCAGTTCCGTCAAGCTCCATTCCGGTCGCAATTCGGAAAAACAGTCCAAAATGCTGCAGACCTTTTCCAATGATTTGATTTTTTTCACGGCATAACCCCACTTTAAGGAACGTAATACGATAATGTCGAACATAACTCTACAATGGCGTCATTCACACTATTCTAGGGAAATTTTCGAATTCCTTCCTTTCTTTAAAAATAAATCACATTGTAAGGAACTATGACGTCTCCGCCGTTTGGATGGCGCCGGTGGACGGCTGAAGAGGGGTGTGACCTTTGTGATGCCCAGTCGCAAAAATGACGGGCACCGTCAACAAGAAAACAAAGGCGCACCGCCGTTGGCGATGCACCTTCATGGTTCACTGGATAATCAGTTCCATGTTATTGGGATACTCAATCTCCCACTCCACAGTGATTCTAGTAGTCTCCCCAGGCCCCAGCGTCACTTCCCAGGTAAGCACGCCATCTTCATTGGTATTCGGTGCCGGGTCGATGTCCGCTGAGATCTTCACCTGATCGTGCCCGGACACCGGCAGCCGATCTTTGACCATGATCGTGGCTGCGCGAGCGGTGCCGTTTTGCACATCGATGTGATAGCCATCGCGCAAAACCTGCCTGCCCAGCCATGTCCGACGTTCAGTGAAGACGACGGGAGTGCGTTCGGCGGTGATGAGGGGTGAATGCCCAAAGGCGATGCTGAGAGCTTCGCCGCCGCCTGCATGGCTCAGGACACTGCGGCCGCTCAAACGTCCATCCACTGTGAACTCAGCGGAACCCAAAAGCAGTGATGGAGCCGGCTGTTCCGTCTCGGCCATGAGCCAAGCCCGTTCTGCCCGGTACGGAATCAGGGTGGGGTGGATCTCGGCCAGCCAGGTCTCGTTCTGCACCGACAATAATGCAGTCTTGTTGTCACTGGGCACTCGCCCGGAGCCGGCAAAGGTAATACCAGCTTCCCCTTGGATCTGGACCATCTCAGGTTCGAACATTTTTGCGTCCATCTCGGCCTCTGGCACCACAGAGAACACCATTTCACGACGGGCTGCGCTGGGCGGGGGTGCTGGTTCCTGAATTCTAGCCACCAGCGGTGTAATGGTGGGCACGGATACCGTATCGGTGGGCGCCGCCGTGTGACTGTTGATAGCACCGTCCCAATGTAGGCCGGTCTGTTGGCGTATGGCCACAAAGGTTTCCAGGCCAATGGTCTGTTCCGTAGAGTCCAGGCCCGCTCGGTAGAACGGCTCCCAGCCGGCGTACGGTGAGAAGACAGTCAGTGCCACTTCGCCGACGCCGTTGGTCACCAGGCGGATACGCACGACCCGCTCAATGTTTCCGCCGTACCACTGCTGCAGTTTGTCGCGCCAGGTCCGCAGCAATTGCTCCTTTTCTGTTCGCTGCGCTTCTAGCGACTGTTTTCGCTGCTCGTTTTCCACCCGCATGGCCTGGGCTCGACTGATGAACTCCAGTGGATCATCCTGCTGGTCGGGGTTGATGCCAGCCCGCAGATAATCCAGGGTCTGCTGAATCCCGGCCAGCTCAGCATTGAGCGCGGCGATTTCGCCTCGCAGGACTTCCATCTGCTCCATGGGTTCCGTGAGCCCTGGGGGAATCCATCCTGCAGCCATTTCGCTGAAGGCTTCCCATGTCTCAACCACGGCCCCATCCATGGTTTGGTAGCGGATGCGGCTTGGGTCAAAGCTCGAGGGCAGTATGAGCTCCAGTTCCGGTTCTGCCTGCAAAACCCATGTAGCATCTACACCCCGTGGGTACACGTCCACCTGATCTGGGGTTCCCAACTCTGCTGCCAAACTCAAGCTGCTGAGTAGGAGCCACACCAGTACCAATACCAGCCATCGCCACGTCCGCACATTGACCACTCCTCGGTCGTTTTTTGGATGATACACATCGACAAGATCCCGTGGTTAGCTGCGAACCGGCAGAATGCATCAGGGTCTTGAACGTACCTGCATGCCGGTGTGCCGCCGTGTTTCATTGTCAGCGTGTCATCTGTCTTCATTATATACGCATCAACGGTGACTGTACACCCAGCCCGGCAGCAGAAGCCGTCATGTTCGCGTCCGGTGGCGTGTGGCATATGAGTTGTGTCGTTAGGAGGCGGGGTTAGGCCTTTGCCGCCTCTGCGGCAGGCTGGATGCTGGTATCTGCCATGATCAGATGCCGGTCCACCCGGGGAAGGAAATTTGAATGTTGCGTAGAATATATTAAAATACAATAATTATGAATGCATGAGTGACACAGGACCATGGTGTTTGCGGCTTGGCCACTGCACGCTGAGGAGTATGGACTGCACGGCCGTAAAACAGGCCTGTTGCACAGACGTGTTTCAACGCCCAACACGTACGGGCCTCCAAGCAGGCCTGTCTCACAGACGTACTTCAACGCCCAACACGTACGGGCCTCCAAGCAGGCCTGTTTCACAGACGTATTTCAACGCCCACCACTTACGGGCCTCCAAGCAGGCCTGTCTCACAGACGTACTTCAACGCCCAACACTTACGGGCCTCCTCGGAGAAACGCCTGGTAAACG
>PWMW01000346.1 GCA_003559095.1 Clostridiales bacterium
GAGACGCCGGCGTGCTTGGCTACGTCCACTTGACGAGGTCGCCGTTTGGCCACGAGACCGCTCCGTTCGGGGCAGGTACGAGAGGCTAATGCGCTTTAACTAATGCGCTTTAGTCTAGACGCGCCACCCTGGCCCCGTCAAGACCCCGAGCCACCGCCACCGGTCCACGCGGGCCCGGCCCGCCGCCGTAACGCTGCCGTCACGTTCGGATCACGCTCGGTTCCCTACCATCGCGCCCGAACCGGCATCGTCACGCGTGCACCGACCTGGCCGGTGAGAGGAGGTCAGCCATGCGTCACGCTCGCCACCGGGTCGTCATCGTGCTCGTGCTCGTGCTGGTGCTCGCCGGTACCGCCACGGCCGAACTCAGCGACAACAACGGAGCCGGTTGGGGCACCGACCGCGAGTCGGCTCTCGCGCGGATCGCGGAGGTGCAAGAGCACCGTGCCCGGCTCGTGGCGCTCCGAACCGTGCGGCACGCGCTCGAGCGCTTCGAGGACGTCTCCGTCGCGCGCGCCGAGGGGTACGCGTCGATCGGTGCGTGTCTGGCCGACGCCGACGGCGGCCTCGGCGTGCCGTTCACGCGCGCCGGCGCCCCGGTCTCACCCGAAGCCGTGCACCGGACGCCCCATCTGCTGGCCTACGAGCCGCGCGCCGACGGGACGCTCGCGCTCGTCGGCGCCCAGTACGCCGTCCTGCGCGATGCCTGGCACCGCGCCGGCCGGGCCGAGCGACCGCAGTTCCACGGGCAACCGTTCGCGCTCGTCGACCACCTGTTCGAAGAGCCGGCCTACGTGCTGTTCGTCTGGTTCACGGCACCGAACCCGGCCGGGCAGTTCGCGGCATGGCACCCGGAGGTGAGCTGCGATCACGACGCGATGGTCCGCGAGGACGCCGGTGTGAGCCGCGCCCCACACGCGCCGTGACCCCAACGCGGCACGGCCGCCGAACGCAGGGATCGGCCCTCGTCAAGACCAAGGCGGCAGCCGCCACACCCACGACGGCACCACCAGGGCGAGCCCCGCCAACCCCAGCACGACGTGGAACGCGGCGCGCGGCCGCAGCGGCGGCCCGCGCCGGTCTCGCGCGCCGCTCAGCACCAGCAGCGCCCCCACCATGACCAGCGTCAACCCCGCCATCGTCACGACCGCCAGCGCGGCGCTGGCCATAGGCCACCACGTCGGATCGAGCACCAGCGAACGCTGCGCCGTGTCGATCGCGCGGAACGTCACCGCCAGCCACGCCACCACCGCGAGCGCCTGCAGGCGGGCGGCCCAGCGCAGCAGCTGCAGGCTCGTCCCGGGACCGCTCGAACGCGGCGAACGTCCGCGCCACCGGAACCACGCACCGAGGGGCCACGACACCAGCGCGACGAGCGCCGCCACGGCGGCGGCGAGCAGGCACGCCAGCAGCAGCTCGCCTCGCTCGAGCGGCGGAACGCGCTCCAGCGTCACGGGCAACCCCAGCCAGCCGTGGAGGCGCGGCTCGCCGTCGGTTCCGCGGGTCGCCGCCAGGACGTCGCCGCCGCCGGCGCGGACGTAGGCGCCGGCGGCGCTCGGGTGGTAGCGCCGCGGCGGCGAGGCGTCGGCCGGGGTGGCGACCACCACGCTGCCGTCCGCCTCGACCCGGACCGGGAACTGCGCGAGGCCCGTGAGCGTCAGGAACGCCTCGGGCCCGGTGCGCGAGACGCGGTCCGGCCGGTAGACGCCGCTCTCCACCCGGCCGTCCGCCGGCAAGGCCGAGGCCGGGACCGCGGGCGGCGCCTCGCGGGCGTCGCCGACGAAGCGCTCCACGATGCGCTCCGCCAGCCACCAGCGCGGATCGCGGATGCCATCGACCGTCTCCCACGCGCCGGCCTCGCCCGCAGGCCCGTTGACGTGGACGAACAGCCCGAGCGCGTACGCCGGCACGATCAACAAGAGCGAGTGCGTGCCCGGGAGGTCGCCGGGTTGCAGCACCACCTCGTGGCCGAGCAGCCACCCCTCCGCCATGCCGAGCGTGGTGCCGGCCGCCTCCGGGTGGGCGCGCGCCGCAGGCGTGAGCAGCGCCGTCCGGACGTCGTTGGCGAGCGGACCCGTCGGCTCCGGATGGGTCAGCGCGGCGAGCAGCGTCGCCGCGTCGCGACCGCTCAGGCGCAGTCCGCCGGCGGTCGCGTCGAGCGCCGTCGGCGTCGTCAACGGCCGCAGCGCGCCGCCCGCCTCGCGCGCGTGGCCGGGAACCGTCGCCGCCTCGTAGGCCTCGTCGGCCGGGCGGAACAGCCGCGCCGAGCCGAGCCCGAGCGGTTCGAACACCAGCTCGCGCAGCGCCGTCTCGGCGTTGCTCCCCGTCACGGCCTCCAGCACGAGCCCGAGCGCGTGATGACCGGCGTTGCCGTAGCGCGGTCCGCTGCCGGCGCCCTCGACGCGCGGCGGCAACGCCAGGCTCGCCAGCGGGGGGCTCGGGCGGGCGTCGAACGCGGCCGTGCCGAGCAGTCGCTCGTCGAAGCCGCTCGTGTGCGTCAACAGGTGCCAGGGCGTGAGCGGCGTGTCGTCGCCCGCAGGCCCAGCGGGCACCGAGCCGGGCGGCAGCAGCGTATCGAGCGGCGCGGCCAGGTCGAGTTCGTCGCGCGCGGCCAGGTCGAGCACCGCGATGCCGGTCAGCGTCTTCGTGAGCGACGCCAGCCACAACGGATCGTCGAGCGTCAGCGTGCGCGCCGCCGCCACGTCCGCCGTGCCGTACGCCTCGGCGACGAGCACCTCGCCGCCGAGCGCGATCGCCACCACCGCGCCGGGAACGCCCGTGGCGGTGAGCATGTCGTACACGATCGTATCGAGTTCGAAGCGCGCCGCGGCGCGCTGCACGGTGGCCGCGTCGAGCTCCTCGGGTTCGAGGGCTCGAGGGCTGAGGTCGGGTTGCGCCGCGACGCCGGACGCGGCTGCGACGGCCAGCGCCACCGTCGACACGCGCAGCAGCGAGCGGGTCCACGCCGATCGAGCCGCGCGGTTGGTGATGGACATGCCCGATGGTATCGCCCCGAGCCCCGGCCCGACACCGGTGAGCGCTGGGCGTTCGCGGACCGCGCTCCACCCGAGTGCCGGGGCTCTGCCATGATGCGCGTCATGGCCCACCACGACGCACTCACCCTCCCGGGTGTCCAGGCCCGGCGCCTGCAGGACGCCCGCTTCGTCGCGCTGCCGCTCGGCAGCGTCGAGTACCACGGGCCGCACGCACCGCTCGGCGTCGACACCACGTTGGCGGTCGGGTTCGCCCGGGCGCTCGCCGCGCGCGCCGACGGCGTGGCGCTCCCGCCGATCGCGTACACCTACGCGTCGACCCTCACGAGCGCCCGGCCGGGCACGCTGTCCGTCGGGGCCGAGCCGTTCCTCGCCTACCTGCGCGAGGTCCTCGCGGCGCTCGTGCGGCAAGGCGTCACGCGCATCGTGGCGCTCAACGCGCACAGCGAGAACCAACACGCGCTGCGCCTCGCGGCCGAGTCCGTTGCGACCGACGCCCCGACCGCCAGCGTGTTGCTCGTCGACTGGTGGAAGCTGGTGACACCCGAGGACGCCCCGACGTTCAGCGAGGCGGGCGGCCACGGCCACGGCGGACCCGTCGAGGTCTCGACCACGGCGGCCTTCGACCCTGCCGGCGTGCTGCGCGCGACGGCGCCGGACATCCCGTACGAGGCGCCCTGGTGGCGCGGAGCCGCCCAGGTGGTCGGCGCCGGACAGGCGCCGAGCGGCTTCGATGGCTACCACGGGCGCGTGTCCGAGATCGACGCCGCTGCGGGCGCCGCGATACGGGACGCGGTGCTGGCGCGGCTCGAGCGACTCGTCGACGATTGGCTGGAGCGCGCGGCCGGCTGAACCTCCGACGCCAGCGAGTAGCATGGCTGCACGATGGAAGCACGCGTGCAGTTGCTCGGACCGCCTGCGGTCCATGTGCGCGGTGGCTGGCTCCCCCTCCGGCCGGGTCGTGCGGATGCCGTGGTCGCCTACCTCGCGCGCCGCGGAGCCCCTGTGCGCCGCAGCGAGGTCGCGGCCCTGTTGTGGCCGGCAGCGGCCGCCACCCAGGCGTCGAGCAACCTCCGTCAAACGGTGCGCACGCTGACCACGCGTCCGCTCGAGCCGCTGCTCGGGCGCGACCGCGAGCGGCTGTGGCTGGACGCCTCGAGCGACGTCTCCGCGTTCGAGGACGCGTTGCGCGACGGCCGCTGGAGCGACGCCGCGACCACCTACCGCGGCACCTTCCTGGACGGCTTCGAGCTGGACGACGCCGACGAGTTCGCCTCGTGGCTCGCCAGC
>PWMW01000381.1 GCA_003559095.1 Clostridiales bacterium
GCGAAATCAGCCCGGCTCTTGGGAGCCAGTTTCCCATATGCAGAAAAACGGTCGTCATTCATCTTCAGCGGGTCTGCGCTCCACTTCGCCGAAAACGGCGGATTGGCTACCACGGCTTCAAATCGTTTATCGATATGCTGCGGGCGCTCCAGCGTATCCTCGTTTTTAATATCAAACCGGCTGTAATGCACATCATGCATAATCATGTTCATCCGGCAGAGGTTATAGGTAGTTGGGTTACTCTCTTGCCCAAAGAACTCACCGACTTCCTTCACTTCACGGGCTACACGCAACAGAAGCGAACCGGAACCGCATGTGGGATCGTACACATTTTTGAGCCGAACTTTCCCGGTCGTAACCAGCTTTGCTAACACGGAACTTACTTCCTGTGGTGTGTAAAACTCCCCAGCCTTCTTTCCTGCTCCGCTGGCAAACTGTCCGATCAGGTATTCATAAGCATCACCCAGAACATCATTCTCAGAGTCATCGAGCTTAAAGTCCACCTCATTGAGCTTCTCCATCACTTTTACGATCAGCTCGTTTCGGTCCTCCGGAGTTTTACCCAGCTTACTGCTGTCCAGATCCAGGTCTTCAAACAGGTTTTCGAAGTCTTCTTCACTGTCGGTACCCATGGTGCTTTGTTCAATATCAATCAGCACCTTTTGCAAGTCATCCAGAATAAATTTAGCCTTACCGTTGCCATTTCCTCGCATCACCATCGTACCAAACAGCTCACCGGGTTCAAGGAAATACCCCAGATCATCAATCGAATTTTCTTTCACCGCTTCCAGATACCGCTGGCCTTCTTTAGTGTTCAGGTTGATATCGTGGTAGGTCATCTTGTCCGGCTCCAGGATCTTATTGGCATACCGGAGCATCTTTTCACTCAAATACTTATAGAAAATAAACCCAAGAATATAGTCTCTGAATTCATCCGCCCCCATTTTACCCCGAAGGCTGTTAGCAATATCCCAAAGCTTTTGATTCAGCTTTTGTTTTTCAGTCATGCGTGAATACTTCGAATAATTATTGGTTGTTTTGATGCTTACGATATGAAATGGCGGGATAGGATTCAATTGTTTCAAAAATTACTTCTCATTTAATATTACTATTTGGAATTTTTGTATAAAAGTAATATAATTTGAAAGAAGAATTAAAACAGAACCCGATTATGTCAAAAAAACAATCTCTTAATAGCTTAAGCTCTTTAAAGTCAGAACGCACAACGTTTCAATTGACAATTGAAGCTTATGAAAAGTTGGATTATCTAACTGAACATTTTGGAATCACTCAAAAAGAGATGTTGTCAGTTGCCATGGCAAATGATGAAATACTCGATGATATAATCAAGGTTCTCAAAAAAAGGAGTAAAGGAATTTCAGGAGATAGAAAGCCCAAAACAAAAGTTATGAGTAAAGGGGCACTTGACAAGCTAAATGAGTTATCGAAAAATGAAGGTGTTTCAAGAGACAAGATTCTTGAATTGGCCATTAGATATTATTACGAAATCATACAAAAGGGAAAAGAACGCCATGCAAAAGCCAAGGATATCATAGAAGATGCTTTCGGGGAGATATTAAAAACTAAGAAAGTGCTTTCTCAATTGCTTAATGGTGATGACCCGATTTTAGCGAGATGGTCATTCGTAGAACATACCATTGACTATCTAATCGATTCGATAATGAAAGAGATTGAAAAAGGAACTCCAATTGATCCGGACGATCTATATTAATCCCAATCCAAAAATCAAGTTAATATGAACCTAACAAATCATGCCAAAATAAGAAGTAAGCAAAGGGGTATCCCGGTTTCGGAAATTGAGCTGATTATGAATTATGGAGTGCAAAAAAAGGTAATCGGTGATGCAATAGCTTATGAGGTCAATGGTAAAACAAAAAATGAGATGATAGCCAGGTTAAAGCACTTTATACATAAGATTGAGAAATTGCCAGGTAAGGTAATTATCGAGAGCAATGATGGAATTATAATCACAACTTATCACAAATAGGATTGAGCAAATGGAAATGCATGAATTTGAACAAGAATTAATAAAGCTTGGAACAGGGCAGATTACAAACAAAAGAAACGAATTCTGCAGGAAGTAGACAAGATCATCAATAGAAAGGAATCAGAAAAGAAGCTAATTGATGCTTTTTTTCTGGCTGTTAAAAATGAAAAATGTTCTGCAGTCAGAAAAATTCTAAAACAGAATGTGAATGTAAACGAAATGGATGATGTGTTGGGCAATACAGCTTTGTCACATGCCGTGTTTGCAAGAAATATTGATATAATTAAGATGTTATTGGAGCATGGTGCCAGCCCGTATGTAGAAAATAATCGTGGGTATAATGCAATGGATGCCGCTAAGTTGATTGGTGATGATGAGATAATTGAACTCATTAGTATAAATACCTGAAGTTCTAAATTTTGAATCAATAAATAGCTTGATTCACTTCTTCTGATTTTATTATATCTTTTAAAGGTTTATTAAATTTAAAGCTGCATTCATGCAGAAACACCGCATCATACTAAAGAATTTTGATTTGGAAGATGGAAAAATCTCCTTCTCCAAATTACATGAGCTACAGGAAAAACTGACGGCTCTTGCCGAAGGTGCGGTTTTGAATTTGATTGAGGGCAGAAGTAAACCCGGCCGGGGACAAAAACCCAAATGGCTTAGAGAAGTGATAGATTTCCACATTACCGGGTTGAATCCCGGTTCCACCATATTGGAAATTGAAGCTCCTGAAATTTCTCATGTGTACCGGGGGAAACAATTTGGGATTTTTGATGAACTTGAGGCTGAGAATTTACTAAATGAAAGTGCTTTCGGACTGGCAAGTTACGTGTATGAGAAAGCAGTCAGTCAACCTGATTCATCAGAAATGCTGGATAAATATTTGCTCCGGAAAATTACAGCGTTCAGTAAAATTCTGGACAATGACGATTCTGAAATCAACCTGATATCCAATGGTAAGAGTCAGGTCAAATCGGTTTCAATAAAGAAAAAAACACTACAGCAAATATCAATTACAGAACAAAAAACAAGAGAGAGTGTCAAGACGGCCATTACGGGTACACTTGACGTGATGCGTCATAAAAAGGAGCAGATGGAGATCATTACAACGGGGAATCAGCGAATTCGAGCTTTTCCCGGCAGTAACATGACCATTAAAAACCTGAAAAACTTCTTTGGAGAAAAAGTAAAATTAACGGGGCTGGCCCATTTCAAAACGGATGGCAGCCTCAAATTCATTGAGATTTTGGATATCCAAACAACGAGCGGCGAAGAACAAACTGTAGAAGAGCTTACGCTTCCCATTTTTGAGGATATAGATCTGAAACGACTTGCAAAGGAACAGGAGTGGCAGGGGTTTAACGAGGGGAAATTCAAGCAGGAAATCAAGGATTAAAAAGTTGAGGAATCTCTTGAAGAAATGCTTGATGCCCTGAAAGAGTGATTTGATTCATGAACTTTCTTTTAGATACAAATATCCTTGTTCACTATATCAGGAAGTCTGAGCTGTTATCGGATTTTGAAAAAAATATCAGCCGTTCGGTAATCAAAATGTAGCCCTGATTTCCATTGTCACAGAAGCAGAAATGAAATCTTTAGCGATTCAATTCAGGTGGGGAGAAAAGAAAAAGCGGCAACTCGAAAAGCTTTTGGGATATTTTCTGAAAATACCGATCCAATCAGAGAAGCAGGTCAGGGTATATGCTGAAATGGATGCGTATAGTAAACATAAAGACCCGGTAAGAAAGTATCCGAAAGGTTATTCATCAAAGAATGTGGGTAAAAATGACCTCTGGATTGCGGCCACAGCACAAGTCACAAATTCAAAATTGGTAACAACGGATGATGATTTTGATCATTTGAACGGGGTTTTTATCGATATCATCAAGCCGAAAATCTAGAATCATTTGTAAATCGGCCAATTCAGAACCGGCGACCTGGAGATTATGATTCGAAATGAAGAGGATTTAACGAAAGCGGAGCCGTTGATTTTGCGGAGTTATGAGGGGAGTTGAATGAGCTTAAATAAAAATAAACAGGTTCAATATGATCAGCGTTGACTATTTCGATAAAAACTCTTTCCCTGAGGGATTGCATAAAATTATGGGTGCTTTTTACGGACAGGACTTGGTCCACGTATCTGTGATTCAAAATTTTATATCACCAATCAAAGACAGTATAAAATTTGTTGTTGAGTATCCATATGTGGATAAGGTATATAGAGATAGTTACTACTCTTACTTCTCCTCAAAATTAAGTAAATA
>PWMW01000090.1 GCA_003559095.1 Clostridiales bacterium
CGAGCTGTATCTGCACAATGTTCCCCATCTGTTCACCCAATACGATGTGCTGGAGTTCTTTTGGTTCAACACCGACGTGGTTGGGCATCTTTGGGGACCGGACGCACATCGCAGCAGTATCCGCCGTTTCGATGCGGCTCTGGGACGTCTTCTGGAACGAGAGGGCATGGACGAGGTCAACGTGATTCTCTACACCGACCACGGCATGTCCATGGGGCCCATGGAGTTAGTGGATTTTCCGCCCCTGCTGCAGAAGTACGTGGGCTCAGACGTACGTTATTTTTCCTATCCTAATCTGTATCTGCATGCCGGTGCCGATGCTCAGTATTACGCCGAGGTGTTGGGCAGGGATCCCCAGATCGACTTGGCCTTTGTGTGGGTGGAGGACGAACGACTGCGTGGTATTCACAGTGACGGCCACGTCGACATCCACGGCCGGAACCATCATTATCGCTATGAGGCGGTGGGTGCCGATCCTTTTGGCTATGATTCCCTGGCAGTGGACGACCGCTACCTCGACCGTGACCAGTGGTTGGACAGCACCAAGGATTCCGACTTCCCCGGTGACGTTCCTAACATCTACAAGTACATGACCAATTCGTTCACCGGTGACATTGTACTGGTGCTCAATCCTTTCAAGATACCGGAAAGCTCCATTGGATCTCAAGGAGGACATGCGGGTCTCCATGCCACCGATCTGTTGGTCCCTGTTCTGCTGCGGGGGCCAGCCACGGATCATCTCCGGGACCTAGAGTATCTGTGGCTTCATGAACTGTACTCTGTACATTTGCCCATGATTGATTTCAGCAACCGCTCCACCGGCGAGCCCAACCAAGCAGCGGTGTTTGGCCCGTGGCAGGAGTCCAGTTGGAGTATGAGACTGCAGCTCTCACCGGCGTATCGGTGGCAGTGGGGTGTGGAACTGGGCAGCCAAGACTACCAAGGTTGGTTCGCTTTTGATGTGTACAGCTCCTTTTTGATCCGCCTCTGGACAGGTCTGGCCGTGGTCGACCATGACTTCGCGTGGTACCGGGCCGTGGAAGCATCCCTGGGTCACCTTAACATGAAAGTACAGCGGCTGGGCAGCGAACAGGTGCAGGCCGTGGTGACTGTGGAGCTATCGCCGCAGTGGAACATGGTGTTCCACAGCCAACGGGGCTTGGGCCTGCAGGTGAGGTTCTGAAGACGGGCAGCATAACGTCTCATTCCAGAGTGCTGCCACTGGCTGGGCGCTTGGTTGGGGAGGAGAACCACCGTCTACAGTCGAATGGTAATGGATATGGATACGCCGTGGTTGCATGAAATACGGCAGCGGTGGAACCATGGGAAGCGAGGTTAAAGAATGCGTGAATTCGAAATGGAACAACGGCAGTTCTCGGAGCAGTTGGTAAGCAAACTGCAGCGGATGTTCGGCCGCTCCCCCAAGAGTGCCAGCAAGGGGCAGCTGTACGAAGCATTGGCCATGCTAACTCGGGATCTGTTAATGGAACGCTGGGCCTTGTCCCGGGAACGCATGGAGGACGAGGGCGGTAAGGAACTGTATTATCTGTCCATGGAGTTTCTTATGGGAAGAACATTGGGCAATAATTTGGTCAACTTAGGGATTGAAGATTTGGCCGCGGAGGCCTGCCGTGAGTTCGGCCTTTCCTTGGACGATATTAGTGAATATGAGCAGGATGCAGGACTGGGCAATGGCGGCCTGGGGCGTTTGGCAGCCTGTTTTATGGACTCCCTGTCCACCGTGGGCCTGGTGGCCCAGGGATGCGGTATTCGTTATGAGAATGGACTTTTCAAACAGCGAATTCTTGATGGCTTTCAAGTGGAGGTTTCTGATCCATGGTTGGAGACCGGCGCTGTCTGGGAAGTGCCGGTTCCCGAAGAGATGGAAACGGTGCGTTTTGGCGGCATCGTGGAGTACAAGCAAGTGGGCCAACGGTTGAAGGTGAACCACATTGGCTACCAGAGTGTCTTGGCTGTTCCCCATGATGTCCCGGTGCTTGGCTATCATTCGGAAGTGGTTAATTCCCTGCGACTGTGGGGTGCCCGTGCCCTGCAGCGTTTTGATATGAGTCGCTTTGGCGCTGGGGAATATCTTAGTGCCGTGGAGGAACGGGAGTCAGCGGAAGTGATCTCCAAAGTGTTGTATCCTGAGGACCAGCACCCTGAGGGGAAGGAGCTGCGCCTTAAGCAGCAGTATTTCTTCGTTTCTGCCAGCATCCAGAGTATGATGCGCCGCTATCGCAGGCTCGGCAAGCCTCTCAATCGTCTTCCTGACCATGTGGTAGTTCACATCAATGATACCCATCCAGCTTTGGCTATACCAGAACTGATGCGGATTTTGCTGGATGAAGATGGTCTGGATTGGGAGTCTGCTTGGCGCATCAGTACGAAGGTTTTCGCCTATACGAATCACACAATTTTGGAAGAGGCTCTCGAACGGTGGCCCCGGTCTTTAATGAAAAATCTCCTGCCCCGGATCTACGATATTGTTGACGCCATTAATGAACGTTTTTGTGCGGAACTGTGGCAGGCTTACCCCAAGGAATGGGATAAGATTTCCCGCATGGCCATCGTGGGTGGCGATGAGGTGCGCATGGCCCATCTGGCCATCGTCGGTTCATACTCAGTCAATGGGGTAGCGAAACTGCACGCGGATATCCTCAAGAAGCATGTCTTCGTGGAGTTTCATCAATTCTACCCCGGTAAGTTCCGCGGTATCACCAATGGTGTCACCTTTCGCCGGTTTGTGCTGAAGGCCAACCCCCAACTGGCGGAACTGATTACAGATTCCGTGGGAACTAGCTGGAAGCTGCGCCCCCAGAGTCTGCGCAAGTTCAACCGCGTCATCGACGATGAACAGGTTCAACGGCGCTTCCAAGAGATCCGCTATGCCAACAAAAAACATCTGACAGCCTATATCAAGGACGTTACCGGACTTGCAGTGGATCCCACGTCGATCTTTGATGTCCAGGTGAAGCGACTTCACGAGTACAAGAGGCAGCTGTTGAATGTGCTGCACATTATGCATCTGTACAACGTGCTGCGGGCGAACCCGGATCATCCGATGCATCCGCGAACGTTCATCTTCGCTGGCAAGGCGGCTCCAGGATACCGGGCGGCCAAACAGATCATCAAGCTCATCCATAACGTGGGCCAACGGATCAACCATGACCTGGCCATCCAGGGTAAACTAAAGGTTGTCTTTTTGGAAGACTACCGCGTCTCGCTGGCGGAGAAGATCATCCCCGCTGCTGACGTCAGTGAGCAGATCTCGACGGCCGGCAAGGAAGCCTCAGGAACGGGCAATATGAAGTTCATGGCTAATGGTGCATTGACTGTGGGAACGCTGGATGGAGCCAACGTGGAAATCCTCGAGGCGGTGGGTCCGGATAGTGTTTACATTTTTGGCCTGACGGCAGAGGAAACGAATGCCTATTATGCCAACGGCGGCTATGATCCGCGAGTTGTCATTGAGGGCAACGATGATCTGCGCAAGGTTCTAGAGCAGCTGATCGACGGGACGTATGCACCAGGAAATCCGGAGATGTTCCGGGATTTGTATCAATCGTTGGTGTATGGTCATCACGGTATGGCCGATCCGTACTTTGTGCTGGCCGATTTTGCAGCATATTGTCACATTCAGGAACAGGTGGATCGAGACTATCGGGAGGGCAAGGATTGGTGGCGCCGGGCGCTGCACAACGTGGCCCAGGCTGGCGTGTTTTCCAGCGATCGCACCATTCGCCAATACAATGACGAAGTTTGGCATCTGCCGCAGCATGATTTCTCTACCTTCCACGCAGGAACAGGGCTGTACAACTACAATTTCATGGAACAGCATATGAAGGACCTGGCTTCCGGTTGTTCTTTAATTGCTGTGGATATTCGCCGCTTCCAGGAGCTTAATCGTACCCTTACGTACACCATTGGTGATCAGGTGCTCCGACATGTGGCTGCGGTGGTGGAAGCCAATATTGGCTCCCAAGACATGGTGGGTATGAGTCATGCTGGCGACTTGATTGCACTGCTTCCTGATTCCACTGCGGAAGATACCAAACGACTAGCTGCCAAACTGCAGGAGGCTTTGGCCGCGGAACCGTTCATGCTGCAGGGACGACCGCTGCCTGTGGCCGTGGCCATGGCATTGTACACGTGCCGTGGTGATGAAACGCCTCGCGGGATCTTCCAGCGCATGGAGGAAGCTCTGGCCACCGCCAAACAGGCAGAGACGGTACAGATAACACACTACGACGAACTTCCAGTATAAAAAGGGAACCTCACGGCGTCCACTCCAGACATGTACTCAAAGGAGTGGTTTGTGGGAGCTCGTGGTGCACGCGGCAAAATCCCTGCGCAAGGGATTTTGCCGTCTTGGTATTACAACGGTTATGGACGCCTCTGGGTACCGAAGCTGAGGTAATGAGTTCAGGCACTTGTAAGTCACGGACGGCAAGGGAGCGACTCGTGGAGGTGAGCAGACACTTGATGCGGCAAGAGCTGTTATTCGGTACAACAAATCCCCGGAAGTTCCAAGACATAAACGCCATTGCCAAAACGGTGTCCATCAGCTTATTGGCGCCATGGGATCTGGGCCTGCGGCTGGAGGTGGAGGAGGCTGGCAGCAGCGCCGAGGAGAATGCAGTCATCAAGGCCACTGCCTACGCCAAGGCGGCCGGTATGGTCACCCTCGCTTTGGACAGCGGCCTCTTAATCGACGGACTTACCGCCGCGGAGCAGCCAGGAGTCCATGTGCGGCGAGTCGGCGGCCGGTCTTTGAGCGATGAAGAGATGATTCAACATTACGCGGCCCTTTTTCAGCGGTTGGGAGGCAACCCCCAAGGCCGCTGGGTTACAGCCTTGGCCATCTGCAGTGGTGAAGGAGGAGTGCGCAGTGTCTGCGTCGAACATCCTACCCAGTTCACCGCTGTGCCATCGCAGCAGCGCAATCCTGGAAACCCGTTGAACTCTCTCCAGGTGGACATACATACCGGGCACTACTATTCTGAGCAGTCTCCGCAAGCCCGCCACGCCGCTCGCCATGATTTCGGCCGGCAGGTGGCGGACTTCCTCCGGCGTGAGCTGGGATGAGTATACCCGTCTGCATGCCCCCAATCCCAGCCAGTCCCGTTCTACACTTCCACCTTGATCCCCGGTTCTTCTTCCTTGAGTTGAGCAGCTAAGATCACCGTTAACGCAGCGCCAATCACAAAGAGGCTGATATTGATGAGAAAGGGAAAGATCCGCTGAATTTCCGAGAGTGTGCCAGCCACCCAGCCAAAGGGTGAAGTGAACAGAATGACCGACGTGTGAATCAACGCCATGATCCGGGCCCGTTCCCGGAAGTCCACGGCGATCACCAAGATGGAAGAGATCAACGGGTCGATCAAGGACAAACTAGCGGCCTCCAAGAGAATGCTGATCAAGATGAGCCCGAACCCTTGGAAGGGTGCTGTAATCAGCAGCGTCTGGCTGGCAATGAACATGAGAAAGCCCAACAGCATGGGATTTCGGAAGTGTTTTGTGCTGAGGCGGGGAGCCACTAAGAAGTAAAGGGTTAGCATGACCGCCGAACGGACGAAGGGAAAAATACCAACCCATGCCACGGGAATATTAAGGCGCTCCGTAACTAACAGCGGCCAAAAGTTGATATTGATAAGCTGGGTGATGGTCATGACCATCATAATTCCCAAGGCCAGCAGCGTCTGCGGCGTTCGCAGCATGGCAGCCAGAACACCCCGATATTGCCGAAACAGTGTGAGGATTGAATCGTGCTTGGTCTCCTGCAGACGAACTTTCCCTTGTTCGGTCTCGGTGGCAAACCGGTTGAAGATCAGGAACTTGGCCGTCATCATGATGAAGCCCAAGGCATAGATAGCCCTCATGGATGGAACCAAACCGAACACATGGATAATCAGTCCGGTCAGGGGCGCGAAAAAGCCAGCAGCGAAGTTAGCAATATGTATCCACGCATACACGTTGACCAGGTCGTCTTCGGGACAATCCTCAACGAGGATGAGGCTCCAAGAGTTCATGGTAATCCGAGCCATACCGTTGATCATGGCTGCCACCAGGAAATAATTGAAGTTCTGGGATATGGCCCAGATCAGACAGGCGCCAGACCACGACAACGTATCAAAGATGAAGGTTGTCCGTTTGCGCCCAAGCTTGTCCGTAATGATTCCGCTGAGCAGGGCAAAGACAATTTGGAAGGCCATGTTTACGCTGGCCACGATACCAATGGAACGATCACTGAGTCCAAGGGCAGCCATGTATAGGGTGGCGTATGGAGTAAAGAGGTTGAACGGAATGCCCCAGAGGGGTTCTGTGTAGACACAAACCTTTTGGTTGCCCTTAAGGTTGAAAAATGCAGCAAACAGTGGATGGCTGAGTATTCTAGCTCTCATGCTTGATCTCCTATCTTCTCCAGCGATGGGCGCAGCGCGCCAACCTTTCAATTCGCCTTCGAATGCTGAAATCCTTCGCTCCCCAAACAAATATCTGAAATCATAACGGCTATTCTTTAACGGAGCGTTGCCTGTAAAACGGATATGGCGGTGCAGTAATGGGAAATGGGGTGATGCCAATGCAGATCTGTGTTGTGCATGGAAGTCCGCGGCGCGGCAATACATGGCAAGCCTTAACATTGGTCCGTCGTGAACTGCTGCAGCTAGGAGCCGTGGAGTTCACGGAGTACCAGGTTCCCAACGACATGGCGGCGTACTGCTGCGGCTGTTATGCCTGTTTTGAGCGGGGTGAACAGTATTGCCCGGCCGCAGCTGAGATGCAGCCCATAGGTGCCAGCATGCTGGCAGCGGACGCGGTCATACTCACATCGCCGGCTTATGTTATCGGTCCCAGTGCAGCCATGAAGAATTTCTTGGATCACACGGCCTGTTTGTTCATGGCCCACCGCCCCGAACCTCGTCTCTTTGGCAAACCGGCGCTGGTTCTGTCCACTGCAGCCGGTTATGGAGCCAGACAAGCCAATGCAGTCATGGCCCGCTGTCTTAGGCACTGGGGAGCTTCCGTCATAGCTCAAGCTTCTATCCGCATCTACGCCGCCGATTGGTCCCAGATGCCTGCCAGAAAGCAGCAGAGGTTGGGCAGGCGCCTCCGCCGGGATGCTCGCCGTCTGTACGCGGCGGCCGCCAGACCGCCATCGTTGACCATGTTCGGCCGGGGTCTGTTCGTGTTGATGCGATCCATGATGAAATCGTATCCGGATGGTCATATGGACAAGGAGTATTGGCGCCGTCAAGGTTGGCTGCCGCCAGTGCAGGGGGGGAGCCAGACATGAACGTCTTGGCCGTGGACATCGGCGGTACCCATTACCGTGTCGCGTTGGTGAACCAAACAGGAACGATTCTAAGTGTCCAGCGAGCGCCTGTTCGGCGGGAAGCCGGGGCTGCAGAACTTCTGCAAAGGCTGCTGCCCCAGATCCTAGCCGTCAGTGGTCAGGCGGTGGAACCGGTGCAGGCTGTGGGCATAGGATTCGGAGGCCCCGTGGATTTTCGCCAGCAGCGTGTCATGCGCTCGCTGCACGTTGCCGGATGGGACGGCTTTTCCTTCCGAGATTGGCTGCGGCCGCATTTGGATGTACCGCTGGTAGTGGATAATGACGGCAATGTCGGGGCTTTGGGCGAGTATCGCTTTGGCGCTGGGCGGGGCAGCACGGACATGGTCTATTACACGGTGAGCACGGGCGTCGGCGGCGGCATCGTGTTGGACGGTCAGATCCGCCGGGGGATGCACAGTCAAGCAGGTGAACTGGGCCACGTACCCCTGCTGCCCTCAGGACCTCTGTGTACCTGCGGCGCTCGGGGCTGTCTCGAAGCGCTCTGCTCCGGCCCCGCTTTGGCTCGACAAGCGCTGGATTTGATCGAAGGTGGTTCGTGCACATCCATCCTGACACTGCGATTCCAAGAACAGAAAACATTGACAGCTCGGGACGTCTTTGCCTGCGCCCATGAGGGCGATCCTAGAGCTGTTGAACTGCTCCAACGGGCGCGCCATTGGTTCAGCAGCGCTGTCCGGGCTGTGGTGCGCACCATAGACCCTGATACTGTGGTCGTTGGCGGTGGGGTGGGCACAGCCCCGGGGTTTCTCGATGGAATAGAGGCTGCTGTGAATGAACATCCCCTGCTTGCCGATGCACCGAGAGTTGCTGTGAAGGCTGCAGCTTTAGGCGATGATTCCGTTCTGTTGGGGGCTGCGGCCATGGCTATGGTTTTGCACCCACCACTGGGAGCACAGAGTTGAACGGCGGACCACGGACAGATTGGAGAATTTGAAGTACAATGGAATGGGGAGGGATCTGCTATGGAGGACCATGCGTTCAGTGGCTTTGTTCAGCAGTATATGCGGGATCTGGCTACGGCTTTGGAAGACATGGATGTTGCGCAACTGCAGGATATTGCTGAAATTCTTGGTCATGCCAGACTGGAAGGCCGTCGCATCTTTATTATTGGCAATGGCGGCAGTGCGCTGACAGCATCGCATTTGGCCACAGATCTGGGCAAAGGAGCATCGTTCGGTCGTCGGCGCCGCTTTCGCGTCATGGCGCTGACCGAGAGCATTGGTATAATGACCGCCTTAGCCAATGATGTTGACTACAGTGACATCTTCGTGGAGCAATTGCGCAACGCTGCAGAACCCGGTGATGTCTTGATCTGCTTCAGCGGCAGCGGGAACTCGGAAAATGTGATTCGGGCAGCAGCCCATGGGGACTCCATCGACATGACAGTGGTGGCGTTCACTGGCGGTGATGGTGGGCGTTTGGCCCAAATGGCAGAGCATGTTTGGTTTGCTCCCAGTAAGCATATGGGCCGCATTGAGGATGTACATATGGTGGCATGCCATATCTTAGGCTACTATTTCATGGAACTGGGGGATTGATGTGGAGGAAATTATCTGGCTGGTTCGTCCGGAGCCGAAGCGATATAGAGCAGCACTCTTTGACTTCGATGGCACCATTTCGCTGATTCGCGAAGGTTGGCAGCCCATCATGTACTCGTATTTTACCGAGGTTCTTCTAGAGACCCCGCAGGCGGAAGCGGCCGAGGAAATAACAGCGAAGGTGCGGGAGTTTGTCGACCGCCTCACCGGCCAGCAGACCATCTACCAATGCCTGCAGTTGGTGGAGGAGGTGGCCGCCCGCAGCGGCCAACCGCAGGCACCGTTGACTTACAAACAAGAATACCATGATCGGCTGCTGCGTCATATTGCAGCCCGCATCCAGGGACTGCAGGACGGCACGGTGGATCCCAGCGATCTCTTGGTGCCTGGTGTCGTAACGGCGCTGCAGCGTCTGCAGGACGCTGGCGTGACGCTGTATCTGGCCAGTGGCACCGATGAACGATATGTAGTGGCAGAAGCTGCCGCGCTGGGCGTGGCTGGTTATTTTGGGGAACGCATCTATGGAGCACAGGACGACTACCAGCAGTTTTCCAAGGCCAAGGTGATCCAAGAAAGGATTCTTCCGGTTATTGGCGATCCCCAGTACCTTTTGGGATTTGGTGATGGCTATGTGGAGATTGAGAATGTACGGCGAGCGGGCGGAACCGCTGTGGGTGTAGCTTCCGACGAACGGCGGCGCCAAGGTATGGATCCTTGGAAGAAGGCCCGTTTGGAGACCGCTGGTGCACACTGCCTGGTCGGTGACTTTCGTGTTTGGCCACGGCTGGAAGAAGCATTATGGAAGGAATGAGGAACGTGCGCTACCCGAAATTTGACGTATCCCAGCTGCGCCTGCTCCCCTTGGCTCAGCGCCAGAATGATATGACCATGGCTGAGGTGGCACCCCTGCAGTGCCCTGAGCCGCTGGCCAGTGACAATCTAGCCAAGGTAGCCGATGCCGTGTGGACGGCTCGTAAGCAGGGTGCACCCGTGATCCTGATGATGGGAGCACACGTTATCAAGACAGGCATGAGTCGGTTTGTCATTGACCTGATGGAAAGCGGATGGATTACGCACGTGGCCATGAACGGAGCCTGCGCGATCCATGACTTCGAGCTGGCTCTGCAGGGAGCCACCACCGAATCGGTGGCTCGCTACATTCAAGAAGGACAGTTTGGCCTCTGGCAGGAAACCGGTCGCATCAACGACATTGTGGCCGCTGGTGTGGAGAGCGGTCTGGGATTCGGCCAGGCCTTGGGCCAGGCGTTGATCTCGGGGGACTATCCCCACAATGATATCAGCATTTTGGCGGCGGGTTTTCGGCTGCAGATTCCTGTTACAGTGCACGTGGCGTTTGGTCAGGACATCATTCACGAGCATCCCAACTTTGATGCGGCCGCCGTGGGTCGCGCCACCTATGAGGACTTTCTTGTGTTCACGCAAGCTGTGACGCATCTTGAGGGCGGGGTTCTGCTTAATGTAGGATCGGCCATTATGGGTCCCGAGGTCTATCTCAAAGCGCTGGCTATGGCACGGAACGCTGCCCAACAGCGCCAAGAGGACATTCGGCACTTCACAACCGCCGTTTTTGACATCCAACCACTGAGCGGTTTGGACATCAGCGTTGAGCCCGGCAAGGACGATCCCCAGTATTATCATCGGTATTGGAAGACCATCTTGGTGCGGACGGTTCGCGACGGGGGCGAAAGCTATTACGTAGAGGGAACACATCAGAGAACCATCCCCACCCTCTGGCACGTACTAACCGGGAGGTGATCCATTGGATCGACAGATGCTGGACGTCATTTTGAAACGAGCCGGTCAGCTTCGCATTGCTGTTTTGGGTGACTTTTTCTTGGACCAGTACTTTTTGGTAGATCCAGATCGTAGGGAAGTGTCCCGCGAGACTGGCAAATGGGCTCATCAAGTGATCGATAGCTGGAGTTCGCCAGGAGCCGCCGGAACAGTGGCCAGTAACCTTTGTGCTCTGGGGATTCATGTGGAAGCGGTGGGTATCATTGGCGACGATGGACATGGCTACCGGCTGCGTCAGGGATTGGCCGCGCGGGGCATTCACCGCAGTTCGCTTCTGGTCACCTCAACGAAGGTAACACCTACCTATACCAAACCCCTGACCCAAGCTGACACGGGTTTGGAGGAAATGGAACGCTGGGATATCAAGAACTACGCACCCACCGATGCCCAGATGGAACGACGACTCATCACCGAGCTGGAACGGCAGTGGCAGGCAGCGGATGCCATCATGGTCATGGACCAAGTGGAAGAAGAAGATTGCGGCGTTGTGACTCGCTCGGTACGACACTGGCTCAACCGCAAGGCGGAAGCAGACCCCGCAAAGCCAGTCTTGGTGGACTCGCGGGGCTTCATTGGACGGTTTCGCAGCGTAATGCTGAAACCCAATGAGCATGAAGCCCGCACCGCCGTGGGCGGAGACGAAGGTCTGGGTATGGAACAGGTTGTGCGTTCGCTGCACGGCAAATCCCAGCGGCCACTCTTTGTGACCCGCGGCGCACGGGGTCTGGCGGTCCATGACGGGCAGCGGATTCATGCTGTGCCGGCCGTGCCATTGACGGGACCGTTGGACATCGTGGGTGCCGGGGACAGTACCAGCGCCGGCATTTTGGCAGCCTTGTGCGCAGGCTGCCCGCCGCACAAAGCTGCACAGTTTGGCAGTTTGGTGGCCTCGGTGACCGTCAAGAAGCTGGGTACCACAGGCACGGCTTCCCCTTCCGAAATCCGTCAGCAGTGGCAGCAGTTCAGCCCGGTGCTCAGTGAACTGTGGGCCGATGATCAGCGCCCATGAAGAAGGGACAGCCCTCGACAGGAAGCACGAAAACACAGCGCGCCATGGCCCGATTCCAGCAGTGGGAGGGCATGCTGCAGTGTCCCATCTGCGCCGAGGCTCTGCGTACGCAGCGACCCCGCAGTCTTGCCTGCAGCCGCAAGCATACCTTCGATCTAGCCCGCAGCGGTATGGTCCACCTCGTGGCGGCGCCGCCAAAACAACAGTCGTATAGCAGTGACCTCTTTGCCCAGCGGCAGCGCATGCATGAAGCTGGTCTGTTCCAGCCGTTGCTGCAGGAGGTGGCCCGGCAACTGCAGGCTCATCTGCAGCCTGGTCCGGGCGCAACACTTCTGTTGGATGCAGGCTGCGGCAGTGGTTTTGCGCTGAGTTATGTGTTGGACCAAATGCAGAGCGACAATGTTCGTCTTTGGGGTTTGGGGATTGATCTGGCCAAGGACGGCGTCCAGTTGGCGGCCAAGACCTATGACGGTCCAGCTTGGGCTGTGGCGGATCTGGCCAATCTGCCCCTTGCTCCCCAAACATGCCAGGGCATTATCAACATTCTTTCGCCCAGCAACTACGCGGAATTTCGTCGTGTCCTGACGGCCAATGGTGTCCTGGTGAAAGTGCTTCCCGGAAGCGCTTATCTGCAGGAAGTGCGCGACGTGGTCGTGACAGCAGCGGGGGCCAAAGACTACTCCAATGCCTCCGTTGTGGCTCGATTTTGCCATGAGATGCGGGTGGTGAGCCAACGGTCCGTGCGTTATGTTTGGGCATTGAAGCCACAGCAGCTCCTTCCCCTGCTGGCCATGAGCCCCTTAACTTGGAACGCCGATGTAGAAAGGTTGGCAGATGAACATGGGACGGCGATAAATAAGATAACCATGGATTTTGTTGTGCTGGTGGGGCGAACCCGAGCTGATGGGGCCTCCTTGGCGGAGCGCGGTGATTGATGCGCCGGAAAACGGCAGCGACGAGTCCGATTTTGGACAGCCGAAAACGAACAACTTGAACCCTATACCTAGAAACTCATCGCAAACGTGGCAGCGAAACGCCAAAAACGAATCGCCACATCTCGTTAACTGGGGTTTTGGCAACCACGTTTGCCCATGGCTGTTCTTCCAGGAATGTTCCGCAGGGGACATCTGGCAGTCCCGCAGCCGACTGCGGCCAGGTCATACTGCAAGTACTTTGGTTGGCACAGGCGGTTGGCAGTGGCTTTGACGGCGCACCTCATACGTTGGTTTCCATTGGATGAAGCCGCTGTCCCTTGCGGACAGCAGGAAGGCGGTGACGGCGTGCGTAAGTTTACGAACACGGGGTTACTAACGGGGTGTTTTCTGCTGGTGGTGATCTTGCTGTTGACATGGACACCGGCCTCGGTGCATGGGGAGTCGTGTCCGCAGCCGGGGCATCTTGGGGAACTGAACCAGCTGCTGCAAGGGGCCCTTGCCAACGAGGCCTGGGCCGAAGCAGCGGAACTGCTGGAATCACTGCAGAGAGTTCTTTGGAGTGAGGTACCACTGACGGTGCAGAATGTCTATCACGTCAGCCGCAGTCCAGGCTTTTTCGGAGACGTGGTACAGCGCCCAGATACGCATTATGTGTCCGGTGATACACTGCGGGTGTATGCTGAACCACAGCATTATCATTTTGACTGTCGCGGCGCTGTATTCATGATGCATCTGGTCTTGGATGTCAAGATCATCTATGATGGAACGCGGATCGTGTTCCACGACCCGGAGTTCCTTCGTTACCGAGTGGGTGGGATTCATCCAGCCAGGGAGTTCTTCGTGGATCTTTCCTTTGAACTGGGGCCCGGTATTCCTCCTGGGCCGTACGTCCTGGCATTGGAGCTCACCGATCGGATATCCGGCAATACCGCCGTGGCGGAAACAGCATTTACCTTCGAACATTGACAAACAAGCGACCCATTAGGGTCGCTTGTTTGCTTCCTTCCTGGCTGCTGCCAACGGCCGTTACCAATCGTTCAACTGCTCTTAACGTACTCCCCGCGGCGGAAGCGCAGAGCTGACCACTGTTCGTCGATGGCCACCTGGCGTACGGGGCGCCAACCGCTGTTGGTCAAACTCTGCCAACCTGAGTCACGGTTGATGGCTGGATTGGGGTGGGCCTTGGTCTCTTTGGGATAGGCAAACCAGATGACAGGGTCGGACAAGGCGTGGTTGTTCAGTTCCTGGGCCCAATGGCTGATATCCCTTTCGTCAGTGACAAAGATCAGGGCAGCGCCAGATTCGGGAAGATCAGCAGCCGCAGCGGACCAATGAACGTACGCGGGAAGTTCATGAACCGGCAGTTGCACAGAATCTGGAACGGCGATGATGGCCAGTGCTGCTGACTTGATGTTGAGCTTTTCCCAAAGCGTTTTCATAGGAGCCTCCTTCGAAAAAGGGGTGGCCGCGGGTGATCACGACAGCACGGTTGTTCTGGTAGATTATGCAAGAAAACGGCAGCCTCCTGTGGGGAAGCTGCCGCACCTGCGTATTTAGAACAAATGTCCGTAACCCAGTTTAAAAAGATTGTCCCGGGAGATCTTCAAGCTTTCAAAGGGATCGCGACCATAGGTTTGGTCCTGTTCGACGATCAGGTACTCAGCGCCACTTTCGATTCCGACCTCAATAATGCTCTTCATGTCCAGAGAGCCTTCGCCCACTTCGGCAAACTCCACGATGTTGGCCATTGACTTTCCGAAGTCACCGCCGCTCAGATCAAGATGACCGATGCGATAGTCCTTCAGGTGCAGTAGTTTGACACGACCGGCATAGCCCTTGATGAACTCCACGGGATCCAGACCACCCCGCCAAATCCAGTGAACATCCAGTTCAAAACCAATTTTCGTACTGTTGTCCCGGATAATATCCAACACGTACTGCCCGTCAAACTGCGCGAACTCGAAGTGGTGGGTGTGGTAGTAGAAGCTGATGCCTTCTTCTTTCAGACGATCGGACATGGCATCAGCCTTCTGGGCAAACTCGATCACAGATTCCTTGGAAGCCAAGTATTGGAACGGAAGAATGCCCATCCGGAGGAAGTTGCAGTTAACGGCTTTGCAGTCGGCAACAATTTTGTCAAAGTTGTCGGCGAGATTTTCCCGTTTCTGTGGTGGAGCCCCTGGCAACTTCACGTCTTCGAGAATGGCCGACATGGCAGCCACCGAGAGATCAAAGTCCTCGCAGGCCCGCTTCACTTCAGCCACATTCTCGGGCGTCATGGGAAGCTGCGACACCTCGATGGTGGTGTAGCCGACGTCCTTGAGCTTACGCAGGGTTTCGTAAACTCCGATCTCCTGAAAACTCTGTTTGACCATCATTACGATCATGCCAATTTTTGCTTGTGCCAATTAATTGACCCCCATTCAGCTATTTTTTTAATACTTCGAGAGGAAAACATAAACTCCTGCAAACAAATGCCTCTGTCAGCACGGTCGTTCCGTGCACTATGCAAAATTCACAAAAGTCCAGCCCATTGCCAATCCTCGGCTATCGGGACCGGTGGAAGGAGAAGCTGGAGAGCTTGTAGAATCACTTCTGTAACCAGCTAATAACTAGCGCCCGTCAGTACGTGCCTGAAGTCCGGGAACAACTGCGAGACCACTGCGGGCATGGTCGTTGGTGAAAGATACCTTGGAACGGGGCCGAGCATTATGGATGAGGCGAAACAACGAGAAAGGGCTTCCAAACGCGCCTTGGCTCGCAAGTTGAAAAGGGCAGAAGCAGAAGCCCGCAAGCGCGCCATCAAAGAGCGGCCGCCGTTTAAGGGTCTGCAGATTCGGCCTACGGCATCGCTGTTTGACGATGCTGGCAAACAGGAACCGGGTGAGAACAATTGGGCCGGATTCGGATTTGATATTCATCCACAGGTAACTCTAGCTTCCTCGGCTTTGTTGATTGTGTTCATCGCTCTGACTGTCATGTTCCCCACGGGCGCTGAGCGCATGTTCGAGAACATTATGGATGTCTTGACGAAAAACATCGGTTGGTTCTTTATTTTGTCAGCTAATCTTTTAATCATTGCGGCTATCTACTTTGCCTTGGGAAAATTTGGCAGCATCCGCATCGGTGGTAATGATGCCCAACCTTAGTTCAGTACATTCGGCTGGTTTGCCATGCTGCTCAGTGCCGGGATGGGCATTGGCCTGCTCTTTTGGAGTGTGGGTGAACCGCTGCTGCACTTGGGTACACCATCGCCCATGTTTGGCGACATCGTGGCGAACTCACCCGAAGCCGCCCAAGCCTCCATGA
>PWMW01000269.1 GCA_003559095.1 Clostridiales bacterium
ATCCTCACGATCCCCGGTTCTACGAGCTGTGCGACCGCTACGGCTTGTATGTTATTGACGAGGCGGATCTAGAGTGTCACGGCATGGAGCCGGCGGGTGATCGCGACGGTCTCAGTGATGATCCTACCTGGCAGGCCGCCTACGTAGATCGCATGCAGCGCATGGTGCAGCGAGATCGCAATCATCCGTCCATTGTTATCTGGTCCCTGGGCAATGAATCAGGCTTTGGCCAGAATCATGTGGCCATGTCGCAGTGGACCCGCAAGGAAGATCCCAGCCGTCCTATCCACTATGAAGGCGACACAAAGCTCACATTCAACGGCTACGACTTCATGGGCCCCATGTACATGGACGTGGAATCTGTAGAAGCCATTGGCCAGAACAAGTCGTTCCAGTTCAAGGGTGCGGATCTAAAACCAGAGCAGTATGCTGGTCGACAGCTGATTCAGTGCGAGTACGCCCACGCCATGGGCAATGGACCCGGTGGGTTCAAGGAATACTGGGATGCTTTCTGGAAATATCCCAATCTGCAGGGTGGGTTTGTTTGGGACTGGATTGACCAAGGACTGGAACGCCGCCATGCCGATGGCACCGTGGATTACCTCTATGGCGGTGATTTCGGTGAAACCGTCCACGATGGCAACTTCCTCATCAATGGCCTTGTCTTCCCTGACAGAACACCGTCCCCGGCCTTGGTGGAGTACAAGAAAGTGTTGGAACCCGTGGTCTGCGAGGCGTTGGATCTGAAGCGGGGTACATTCTCGCTGATCAACCGCTACGACTTCGCTTCCCTAGCCGGACTCAGCTGCCACTGGACAGTGAAGCAGGGCACTCGCACCCTGGACTCGGGCAGTCTGCTGCTGCCGGATATTCAACCGGGATCGGCCAAGGATGTGCGGCTGCCGCTGGAACAAGCCCTGGCGGGTACTGCAGGCGAAGTGGTGCTCTATGTCAGCTTCCGGGTAGGGTCAGAGGTTCTCTGGGCCGAGGCCGGCCACGAAGTGGCGGCGGCGCAGTTTGTTCTCCAGGAAGCTGCCGCTGCATCCGCTCCGGAGCTGGTTTATGTACTGGAGAAGGACTCGGCACCCTTGAGCTGGCGGGCTGGTGAACATGCATGGGCCTTTAGTGATCAGGGACAGTGGCAGACATGGAAGTTCCAGAACCTGCCGCTGTTGGAGCAGGGACCCAAACTGAACCTGTGGCTGGCACCCACTGACAACGATATTCGCGAAGTCCCCCGCTGGCGACGGGACGGACTGCATATCCTCCAAGAGCGCTTTGACACGGCAGAGCAGCGGACGCTGCCCGGCGGTGGCGTGGAATTAACGATCCATACCCGAGTGGCTCCCCCAGTATGGGCCTGGGGTGTAAAGATGCAGTACCAATACAAGCTGCATCCCGACGGCCGGGTGCGGTTGACGGTGGCCGGACAGCCAGAAGGAAGTGTTCCACCTAACGTGCCCCGCATCGGTCTGGAGTGGACCATCCCAACCACCCTCAGCAACGTCATCTGGCGGGGTTTGGGGCCCGGTGAAACGTATCCGGACAGCCGTGAGGCCGGTATTTATGGTGTGCATCACAGCACGGTGGACCGCCTTCTGACACCCTATGTGACGCCGCAGGAGAACGGCAATCGCAGCGGCACGCGCTGGGCAGCCTTTACAGACCTGCTGGGAACAGGTTTCAGCATCAGCAGCGATCAGGCCTTCCACTTTTCCGCCCACCACTACAGCACGGCCAAGTTGGAAGCAGCCAAACACCGTGGCGAACTGGTCAAGGATCCCTTTATCACGCTGCACATCGATCATCTACGCCGTGGTCTGGGCTCTGCCAGCTGCGGGCCCGGTACACTGCCAGCCTATGAGCTGCACCTGGATCCGTTCCAGTTTTCGGTCGAGCTGAAACCGGTGCAAGGGGCGCATTGGAGCGCCTTCTAGCCATTGCCAGTGATAACAAGACGAAAAGCTGACCTGCTGCTTCAGGTACAGTCTCGAAGCAGCAGGTCAGCGGCGAAAGGATGGAGTTGCCTTTGTTCTGGTTGGTTTTCTTCTTAGCACTGGGTATGCTGATTGGTAAAAAGGCTCGCTGGCGGGATGCGTGGGATTCCCTTCCCAGCCGCCTCACTACGGGTGGGCTCATCTTCCTCTTGGCTGTCATGGGTGCTCAGCTCGGAGCCAACCCTGAACTGCTGGAGCAGATCGGTCAGTTGGGTTACCAAGCCGTAATCCTGGCCGCGGCTGCGGTCTTGGGCAGTATAGCCGCCGTCCATCTTCTGGATCTGCTTTGGTGGCGTCGCCGCCAGGCGGGTGGTGAATCATGACCGCCATTGCCATTGCTTCAGTCCTTGGCGGAATGGCGTTGGGATATCTTTTCCTCGATCCCAACATCCTCGATACACTGGACACCTTGGTTACTGTGGCGCTGTGGATTCTACTGTTCGGCATTGGCTTGGACCTCGGACGTACCAGTGGCCTGGCAGAACGCCTGCGCGGCTTAGGCTGGACCATTCTGGCCGTGCCGCTGGCGGTGGCACTGGGTTCCATCCTGGGCACAGCGCTGGTGGCCGGTTGGTTAGGCCTCACCATGCGCGAAGGGGCGGCGGTGGGTGCAGGCTTTGGTTGGTACTCCTTGTCTGCGGTGATTATCAGTCAGAACTATGACGTAGCTTTGGGCGCTGTAGCCTTCTTGTCCAACGTTTTTCGGGAACTGATCGCCATCGTCTGCATTCCGCTGGTGGCGGCGAAGATTGGCCATCTGGCGGCCGTGGCCCCGGGGGGCGCCACAACCATGGACGTTACTCTGCCCTTAGTGGCCAAGAGTACCAGTAAAGACGTTACCATGGCGGCTTTCGTCTCTGGCATGATGTTATCCGGGTTGGTCCCCATACTGGTACCCCTGCTTCTGCCTTAGGGCAGCGCCCATCGGTATCGGCCATAGACGAACCACAAAGAACCACGATCAACGCTCCCAAGCGGGTAGTGTTGCGTCGTGGTTCTTGCACATGGGGGACGGCTAGGGATTACGGAGCTAGAGAGCCAGGGCTCCCGCAGCAGCCAGCCAGAACAGCTGCTGCCGAATGGAACCTTTTTCCGTCCAACCCCGAGAATTCCAGACTTCGGCACTAACATCGTCGCCGCCGTACAAAAGCTGAGCGAAGGCAACCCTGCGAAATTCCGCCACGGCGGCAAAGGCTGCGCACTCCATCTCGACCATGAGGCAGCCTTCGGCTCGCCGGCGGGCAATGCGCTGTGGTGTTTCCCGATAAAACGCATCGGTGGTCCATGTCTTGCCCACTGTGTGCGGCACACCCTGCTGCTCTAGCACCTGCTGCAGAGTGGCAACGGATGCGGGATCCAGCTGTACTTCCCTGGCCGGAGGCAGATAATGATAGGATGTTCCTTCATCACGAACGGCGCTGTCGGGTATGAGAATGTGCCCAACCGGTAGATGCCCGTGCAGAACACCGGCACCCCCACAGGCCACAAATCGGCGGCCGCCCAGGGCAATGAGCTCTTCGAGGTGGCCAGCGGCCAGGGGAGCCCCCACCCCAGGATGAACCGCCATGAAGGCCCGCCCATCCGGTGTCTGTACTTCATAGAGCGGGTTAGCGCCTTGTTCTGAGCGCAGTTCCACCAGAATGCGGGCTTGACCCCGCCCATGCAGATCCTGCAGCACATCCCGAAAAAAACACAGTACACAGGTCTCCGGGGCTGCGGGCAGCGGTTGGATCAGCTTCTGCGGATCAATGAGCGCCCCCCGCTCGGGGTCAAACTCGAGAATGGGCACATCGTGTGTCACGGCGAGTCCCTCCTAATCTGCGGCTCCGTCATGCACCGGCTGGTTTTCCTCCGCCGTGGGTGCTGCCAAAGGCAGTTCCATGACAAACACTGTTCGGCCAGGCTGCGAACGCACATCGATGGTGCCGTCATGCTTGCTGGTCACGATATCATAGGCAATGGAGAGCCCTTGGCCCGGACCCTTACCCACATCCTTGGAGCAACATGGAGGTTGCGACCCCCTCGAAACGCCAAAGCGTTAGCCATAGTGCGCCAGCGCTGGGCGATGGAGGGCCTTTAATTAACGCTCGACGGGGGCTGCTTAAGCCGAAGCGATACGGTATTGATACCCGTCAAAGCGCTGAAGGAGTCGAAACTTCTTCCATGTTGCAGATATTTTTCGTTCTGTTGTTACAATGTCAAATGTTCCTGAGTTACGAACCACTACCTTACCCTGAAAT
>PWMW01000315.1 GCA_003559095.1 Clostridiales bacterium
GCATGTTCAGGCAATCAAGATGAGAAAGGGGAGTTGTTCATGGCAAGGGTTAGCGTTGATGTTCCTGCTCCAGATTTCGTTCTCGAAGATGTTCGCGGTGAGGTGTTCCGTTTGGCCGACCAAAATGGGAAGAAACATGTCGTATTGGTGTTGAACCGGGGTTTCGCCTGACCATTCTGCCAACGGCATATGGCGCAGTTGCGCCAAGATTACTCGGCCTTTTCTGAGAAAGATGCATTGGTCGTGGCCATCGGTCCGGAAGACAGTAAGAGCTTTGCGGAGTATTGGCAGAAGCACGATCTTCCTTTCGTGGGCCTGCCAGATCCCGAAAACACGGTGTTGAAGCAATACGGCCAAGAGGTCAACCTGTTCAAACTGGGTCGGATGCCGGCACAGATGCTCATCGATAAAAACGGCATTCTCCGCTATGTCCACTATGGCCATTCCATGAAGGACGTCCCACCCAATGAGGAGCTCTTGGAGTTGCTCGATGAACTGCAAGCATCGTCGTGAGTACCCTATCGGTGAGAAAAGCTGATTCTAAGCGCCCGCCTTGGCAGCCAAGGCGGGCGCTGCATGTTGGCATAACGCCGGAACAGGTGGGTACTTGTGCGGCGGAATAGGCGCTGAGCCCTGCTCTTCATCCGGCGTAAACGGCGGTGCAGACCGGAAGATGTCTTTGTTCCCAGATATTTGGAAAATAATGAAGGATCTTCGGTCCTGTCAACGAAAGATAAAATATGCGAATAAAGGTAAAAAAGTATAAATAACAGAATGTTGCAAAGATAAATAGGGAGAATTGGCTACTGCCGCTGGCCGGCCGCCGGACACAGCTGCAAAGGAGGGAACCTCATGGTTGCGATTGCAATACGGCAGATTCCCACGGTGGAGACTGTGAACCAAGCGTATCTGACAGATGTCCTCCGGCAGGCCGGTTTCACAGATGCAACGGTAGCTCGTTTTAGCAAAGTCTGATTGGCAGGGCAAGGTTACGGTGGCGGCGATATCTGGCGGTTTCGGCTGGAGTATTCGCAGGATACACAGCGAGCGGGGCCCCCATCGACAGTTCTCAAAATCGTTCGTCCCAGTCCTCTCATGCGCTCCGATTCCGGTTATGTTGTTCGGGAAGCTCACTGCTATGCTGACGGCCTCTTCGATCAGCTGACCCCGGTTCTTTCTGTACCCAAGGCATACCACATCACTGTGGAGCCGAGCCAAGACGAGTGTTGGATTTGGCTGGAGGATGTCGGCGAACATGCCTTTCAGCGAATGTGGACGCTGCCGACGCTCGAAAAGGCTATGCGGGGGATTGCTCATCTTCATGCCCAATGGTGGGAACGTACGGCGGAGCTGGAGCGACTTTCTTTTCTTTTTCCTCGCGGCTTGGCCCTTTATCAAGGACACTATACCGAACAGTTCAAGAAAGTTTTTGCGGCCATGGATAGCCACCGGGAGGCGGCCGCTATCAGCAAAGTGTACACGGCCGAACGGCGAGATCTACTCCTCAAACTCCAGGACATCGAAGACGTCGTGTACCCCGAGTTGGACGGGCTGCCGCAAACTTTGCTCCATCAGGATTTTATACCGCCCAATGTGGCGTTTGTGGATGAACGGATGACTCTCATTGACTGGGCCTATGCAGGACCGGGAACGCCGGGAGCAGAGCTGTGTGTTGTTAGTTTCTTGGCAGACATGGATCTGGTCCTTGAAGACACCATCCCTAACCTTGACGAATTGCTTGTGGAAACTCTCTGGCAGGCCTTACGCAAGGAACACACGCTTCCCATACGTTTTGCAGACGTCCAGAGAGGATACCAACTGTCGTATGTGCTGCGGACATCCAGCCTCTTCACGTTGGCAGCGTTCATGGGATTTCTGCTTGGGCATACGGTTCCCGGCGAGCGGCTCGAGCTCTCGAATGTAGAGGGTTGGCTGCAGCGTTCGGAAGCCGTTCAGGAACGTGTTGGTTTTCCCGGAAATCTGAGCGAACAAGGGCCGAACGCCTCGGTGAAATCGCAGCTAAAGCGATTTCACGTCTCTTGTTAAGAACTCGCCAGGGTACTCTATCAACACGTTCCTTGGCAAGCTGGAGCGCACTGTGCGGACTTTGGCTATCTTCTGAGCATCAGTGCCGGTGGCGAAGCATCGTGGATACTGGATTGCGGTCGTCCGATCTCCAGGGGAGGTTAGAGAAAGGTGTGCTACCATGAAACTCAGGGATTTGGTTCAGGTTACCGACGTAGGTGCCGTTGACAACGATTACTTGACTTGGGTGCTGCAGCAGGCCGGTTTTCCCAAGGCGCGAGTCCAGAGTTTTTCTCGCTCTAGCGATGTCGGTCCATCCTTCGGTGGCGGCGGCATGCTGGTGCGCTTCTCGCTTGACTACGGTGAGGACGTGCCAGACGCCGCTCCGAGATCCATGGTCCTCAAGCAGGCTCGTCCGCATCCCTGGCACGCGAACGATGCTTTCGGGTATCGCCGGGAAGCGGAATGCTATCTGCAGGGCCTGTTTGATGATCTGCCCGGGAATCTTTATGTGCCCCGGGCCTATGCTGCCGTGGTACAAGAAGACGTGGAGCAGAGTTGGATTTGGATGGAAGATATGAAAGGCGTATTCGACGTGGCGTGGACGATGGAAACATTGATCGAAGCCACCGCTGATGCAGCCGAACTCCACGCGCTGTGGTGGCAGCGGGAAGAGGAGCTGGCCGCCATGCCGTTTCTTATGCGGCGCTGTCAGAATATGTATCACGGTGGACCTTTTACTCAGCATCTGGACCAGAACTTTGCTGCCATCGAGGATCACCCAAAGGCCGGAAGAATCAAGCGGGTCTTTACCCCTGAACGACAGCGACTTCTTAGGAAACTATACTCCTTGGCAACCCATATCTGCGAACGTTTAGAAAAGCTGCCGCAGACTCTGCTGCACCAAGACTTCTATCCACCCAACCTGGGACGCGCCGGGGAGAAGACGGTTCTGATCGATTGGGCCCTTACGGGCATGGGTACTCCAGGATCCGAGTTGTCCACTACCATGTGGCAGCCGGGAGACATGATTCCGGGCTATCCCGACAGTGTTGGCGCAGGAGAGAAGGTCCAAGCGCGGCTGCTGGAAACGTATCGGACCAGTTTGCAGGAGCGCGGTATAGATTTAAACTTTGCGGATCTGTTGGACGGATTCCAATGGACCGCGTGCCTGCGCCCCGCCCACGGGTTGGGTGGGTATGTCCTACCTGGACTGCTGTTGGGTCGCTGCCCGCACGGAGGCGCCCGCGACTTTTCGGATCTTGGCATGTTGCTCCTTTTTTCCGAAATGGTTTTCCAGCTGCTGGAGAAAGCTGCTGCGCGGCTTTAAGAGCAGCAAATGCTGCCCGGATGTGGCCGTATCCAGTGCGGTTTACAATGATGTTTGGAGTTTACGAAAAATGGGGTGAAACGCATGACGCGCATGCCGCGGGACTCTGTTCAAAGTGTGGAGGACGTGGACAAAGACTATTTGACCCAGATTGTGAAGAAGACAGGTGCAGGGGAAGCCACGGTCAAGGGCTTCCAAAGGGATTTTCTGCAGGCAAATAGTTTTGGTGGTGGCGGCATTTATCGCTTTCGGTTAGACTATCTCGAACCCAAACCTGTGCAGGTACCGAATTCAATCATTCTCAAGATCGCCCGTCCCAATCCGCATTTTGATGGTCAGCCGGGGGACGTCTGTCGCGAAGCGCAGTGTTACCAATATGGACTTTTCGATGGTCTCAGCCAACCCTTGTATGTACCGAAGGCATACCATACTGTGATGTGGCCGGAGAAGAACGAATGCTGGATTTGGATGGAAGATCTCGGCGCCGACATGTTTCACATGAACTGGACGGTGCCCATGCTGCAAAAGGCTGTACGGGACCTTGCCACCCTGCATGCCCACTGGTGGGGACGCACGGACGAGTTGCGACAACTTCCCTTCCTTTTCCATCGTGCGCACGGGATGTTCCAGAGAATCTACATCGAGCCAACGAAGCAAACATTCAGGGCGATTGATGCCCATCCGTTGGCAGCGGCTATCAAACGGGTGTACACTCCAGCGCGGGAGCATCTGCTGCTTAAGCTCCAGGATATGGAGGACGTGGTTTACCCGCGGTTGGACGTACTGCCTCAGACCCTGCTGCACCACGACGTATGGCCGCCCAATGCCGCTTTCCACGACGGACGGACAGTGCTGATCGATTGGGCCTTCGTAGGCATGGGAACGCCAGGGGCAGACCTCTGCATCCTCAGTGCTTTCGATGAACTCATTAACCCAGAGATTGTCGGCCGTGCGGAAGAGCTATTGGTGGAAACCCTGTGGCAGGGACTTCACAAGGACCAAGGTCTTCCCATCAGCTATGATGAGGTTCTTCAGGGGTACCGATTGGGCCTCGTTCTACGAACACCGACCTTCTATGTCATGCCAGTATTGATGGGAATTCTGGCCGGCGTCTCGCCGGTTGCCAACGATGACACGGATTTCTCCAACACGGAAGCTTGGTTGCATATTTCTGAGCGCAGTTTCGTCAAGTTGGAACAAACCGTCGATGCAGCCGCCATCTTCTAAGCATGTTTGCGGCTGCAGGGAGTGGTGCAGGGAGGTGACCGCTGTGGTGAAGGACAATGCCAAGACGCTGCGGCTGACACAGGGCAGTGCTGCAAGAGCTGTGATATCCTTGGCTGTGCCTGCCGCCACGGGAACCACTGCAGCGGCCGTCTATGGATTGGTTGATACCGTATTCGTGGGCATGATCGGCACCAGTGCCCTCGGTGGAGTGACCGTGGTCGTGCCCCTCTACATGCTGGTTGTGTTGATGGGTTCTGCTGTAGGTATGGGCGGTGGTGCCTTCGTGTCGAGGCTGCTGGGGGCTGGAGACACAGAGGCTGCTGAGCGGACGGTAATTACCTGTTTGGCCTTGATCCTGCTTCTAAGTGTACCAATGATGGCAGTGGGATGGGCGTTTAGGGAGTCGCTGCTGCGCCTGCTCGGAGCCACAGACACCATTCTGCCCTATGCCCTGCGCTACTCCGGTGTTCTGTTGTTGGGGATTCCCATCCTCACTACCAAAGTGGCAATGAATGCTCTGCTGCGGGCGGAAGGGGCTGTGCCCGTGGCCATGCGATCCACCATGGGTGCCGCAGTCCTCAATGTGATCCTAGATCCACTGTTGATCTTTGGCCTGAACATGGGTGTTGCCGGGGCCGCAACGGCGACGGTGATCAGCCATGCAGCGGCGCTGACCTATATCCTTTGGTATTATCTAAGCGGGCGCAGTTATCTGCGCCTGTTATGGCTGCGTTTGCAGCCATCATGGAGCATGTTGGGCGAGATTACCAAGATCGGAGTTCCCTTTGCCTCCACAGCGGCGATTAACACCGCAGCCATTGGGTCGTTGAATGCTGCAGCCAGTGGTTTTGGTGATGCTGCTGTGGCCTCGATGGGCATCGCTGGCCGAGTCTTGGGCCTGGGCATTGCTGTCCTCTGGGGCTGCGGCTTGGGATTTCAACCCTTCGCTGGCTACCATTACGGATCTGGGGAATGGCAGCGGCTGCGCGAGGGCATTCGTTTCATGGTCTTGGCTACCTCCGTGTTCACGGGAGCTACTGCTGTTTTGTTGGTGGGTTTCGCCAACAGGATTGTGGTTTGGTTCGGTACCAATCCACAAGTATGGGAGATTGGCGCCCGGGCTCTGCAGGCCGCTGGTCTACAGTTTCTGCTCATGGGACCGCCCATGGTCTATTATGCTCTGTTCAATGGTCTGGGACGGGCGGGACCTGCCGCTGTCGTGGCCGCGCTGAACATGGGTGTCTTGGTCATCCCCGCAGCGTGGCTGCTGCCGCAGTTCATGGGTTTGGACGGCGTCATCTTTGCGCGCCCGCTCACGCAGGTGATTACCCTAACGGTTACCGCTATCTTAGCCGTGCGGGTGCAGCGGCAGAGCCTGCCGCTGCAGAGCTTACCGCAGCCAGTCATGCCTACTCCCGAGGAGCCGAACTAGATGTATTCTTCCGCAGGTTGAGAGACCGGCAGGTTTTTCTCGCCTTGGGTCTAATAATACAGTGGGAACACAATTCGACCTTGGCAGGAGGTTTTCCATGTCCATAGGCTGGCAGATCATCTTGTTCGCTGTGCCTGGGTTCTGTATCTACCTGGGAGTTTTCTTTGCTGTACCAAAGCTGGTTAAGCACGGCTGGTCGCTGCTGTATGCGTTTTGGCTGTGTCTGTGGGCCCCAGCCCTCATGCTGCTGCCCGTTTCCTTGTGGCTGTATCGCAGTTTGGAGGGTGGTGAGCTCTCGTGGATGGCCATCAGTGAGCGGTTTCGGCTGGTGCCGTTAACCGCTGGCGATTGGGCTTGGATCGGCGGCGCTGTGGTGGTCACCGTATTGACTGAGCAGCTGTTGGAACCGGTGAGCCGCTACTTCGCTGCGAAAAGGCTGTTAGCGCCTCCGGAATACCTGCCGGCGCCATTTAACCCCCTGCGCAAATTCTCACTGCCGCCGCGGGATTTCTTTGGCGTGCCCCTGCGCGGGCAGTGGGCGTTGTTGGCGCTGTTTGTGCCTATCCATATCTTGGCCATGTTCAGCGAAGAAATTCTGTGGAGGGGCTATCTGCTGCCCATCCAAGAAGCGCAGTTTGGCCCTTGGGCTTGGATTGTGAACGGACTGATGTGGGCGTGGCTGATGCACATGGTATTGCGCTGGCATTTCGTGGCTATGATACCAGGTATGCTCATTGCTCCCCTGGCAGCACAGTTCATTGGGTCTACTTGGGCGTCATTTGCTGTCCATGGCATCAGCAATGCACCGCTGTGGTTCCTGCTGTTCCTTGGGATCAGGGCCCGGGCAGGAGACAGTCACGGCACGTCTCAGGGCTCCTCTGAGGAGAAACGCCCTGACCACAGCAGCCCATGAACGCGGCAGGGTTTCCGACGTCGAAGAGAGAAGGTCTATCATGAGATGCGTTGGATCCTCAAGCCTGCCCGCCGTCTCGGGGCTGCGGCATAACGTTGTTCTGCAAGACCGAACGGGGAAATTGCAAAGGGCAGCTTGTTTTGTCTAGCAGGTATCGGCGATGAACGCGCATGGGAGGTGGATGCCTGTGCAGATACTACTGCGGATCCTGGGATTGCTGGGCCGCTGGTTCGTGAACGTCATTCTCTTGCTGCTGCTTATCTTCTCCTTTGAAACAGCTCGCCATATACCACTTGGATCGTCATCGGACGTCGGCTTGAAGCTCTTTTTGTTTGGGGTTGCTTTCTTCTTGATGTGGGTTGTGGACCGCGGCCGCTCGCTGCCCAAACCAAAGAAAAAACTGTCGTGGCGCGGTTATCTGCTAGCTGTCTTCATCGGTTTGCTGGTGTTTATCGTTATGGAAACGTTGGATGCCATCGGAGCGAGGACGACCTTGGGTTTCCTGCTGCTCATCGTCTCACTGCTGGCCGCTCTCTTCACGTGGCAGGGTTATAGTGGCAAACGGAAGAAGCAATCACCAGAACCAGCGAAGCCGGTGAGCACCGGAACCGAAGATTTCTAGTTTGGCGCTGTTCCCGTGGAACCAGAAATGTGCTGATTTTCCCGGAAATCCGAGCCAACAAAGGCTAAACCCCTCGGTGAAGTCGCAGCCAGAGGGATTTCGCGTCTCTTGTTAGGAGCCTGCTGGAGTCTTCGTCAACATGTTTCCAAAAGGCCTGTTCCATGGACACGTTCTAACTCGCGCAGTCAACGGCGGTGCGAACGCAGTCGTGAACCACGCAGGGATTGCTTTGACACAGGGCTGCCAGTAGCCGTTGGTATCACATGCGCAGCAGACCTCCGCAGCGCCGCCGCGGGAGGATCTGCTTTCAAACATTGGGAGGAGTTGGCCATGAGCAGCGATTTGATCCTGGAGTACCTGCGGGCAACCACGAATCTATATGGTATGATTCCGCCGGACAAAGTGGTTGAGATCTACAACCAGCAGAATGATCCGCCCATCGATGTCCGGGACCTGGAGCCTTACATGGACATTGATAATGAGTACTTTGTGTTTTTTGAAGACCATTTCATCCACGAGGCGCTATTCGTCAAGGACGACTCCTTTGCTGAACTTAAGGCGCAGCAGGGGAAGAAGCCGTATTACGTCCCGGACAAGGCGGAGCTATTGAACTATGCTGAGGATATGTATGTTGAGAAGCCGCCGGAACGTCAGAAGCTGTACCAATATATCCTGGATCATCTGATCTCGGATCCCACAAAAGCAGAGGAACTAACCGAAGATATTCATTTAAACTGCAGCTTAGGTGGTTCCATCCCAGACATATTGGATGAGTTCACACGTCGCGATGTGTCCTTCGAGGGCATTGACCAACTCAACGAAATCCTGCCGCTCATTACGGGGTTGGCCAACAATACCCGGATTTGGGAAAATCGCGGGCACACACCGAATGAGCTTGCCCAAAAGTTCGACAGAGCCGGCCGGCGACCATTGACCACGGGTGGCTTTCCCAGCATGGCTCCGTGGTCCCAGGCGGTGGATATGCCCAGAATGAAAAAGGAGCGGCCCGTTAAGGTTCGTGTTGGCCGCAATGATCCCTGCCCGTGCGGCAGCGGGAAGAAGTACAAGAAGTGCTGCTTGGAAAAAGAGCAGTGAGCCTGTGGCGTTTAGGCGACGATAGGAAGACGGGGCCGGTGAAGCAGGTCTGTGCTTCAGGCCAGTGCTGCGGAGCGCAGCCGTCGAATGGACGACTGCACCGCTATGCCGCAAATCCCGCCGGGGAGGATTTGTCCTGGAGGGCAAGTTGTGTTAAAATATGGGTACGGATATGAATAAAGGAGGCAACCAATTTGAGCAGAGAAGAAAAAAGAAAAAAAGTTCTCGAACTGCTGAACAAAGCGAAATCCATGGAACTGCAGGCCATTCATCAGTATATGCACCAGCATTATCATTTGGACGACAAAGACTTGGGTGAATTGGCAGCAAAAGTGAAGCTGATCGCCATTGACGAAATGCGTCATGCTGAAGCATTGGCCGAGCGCATTAAGGAACTGGGCGGCGAGCCCACAACGGAGTTGGCTGGTCCTGTGACCAAAGGTCAAGATGTCAAGGACATCTTCCCCTTCGATGCCAACGAAGAGGAAACAGCAATGGACACCTATGCCGAGTTTGCTAACGTCTGTCGCCAAAACGGTGATACCATCTCGGCCAGTCTTTTCGAGATGATCATCGAGCACGAACAGGCCCACTTCAACTACTTCGACAACGTTGATGAGCACATCAAGACCTTGGGCGATACCTACCTGTCTCGTTTGGCTGGCACATCAGCGGACACCGGTCCCGCAAAAGGTTTCGCATTCCCCGCTGGCGGCGCCGAATAACGCACAACTACATGCTGCACCATTGCGACCCCTGGGTAGTCCAGGGGTCTTTGTTTTGCTCAAATTTGTGCTGGCGGGCCAAGGGGAGAGCATAATTCCTTGTTCACCGAGGGCTGCGGTCGAGGCAAAGTTGGACCTTGCTTGCGTGCAGTCTTTTCACGGTGGTAGCTCTCTGAGTCCGGATGAATATCAAAGATCAGAGAACTGGCCAAAACTAAGCCCAGTAGCTGACGGGGCTCGGGAAGCAGTCGGGTTGCGGTGCCTAACCATGGTTAGGGGGTGCTACCGGTAGAGCTGTATGTGACCTACCAGATAACAGCCGCAGCACGGTGTATCGTTCCCAAGGCCATGGTGCAAGACAACAAAACTACGCTCGCACCCTTGGCTGGGCAGTCCCTAGCAGTCTTCGTTAGGCAAGGCGATACATTGCTTGGAGCTGTGATCAGCGATAACCATGGCCAGTGGCTGGAGATTGCGCTAGTCTGGGTTGTCGAATCTGCCCGGGACCGGACTCTGGGAACTCAGCTGCTGAAGAGGGCCGAGGATACGGCTGTGATCCGGGGCTGCCGGCACGGCTTTCTTAATACCTTTGATTTCCAAAAACGTGTCGATAAAGCACCCTGGCGAGCTCGTAACAAGAGACGAGAAATCGCTTTAGCTGCGATTTCACCGAGGTGTTCGGCCTGTGTTCGCTCGGACGTCCGGGGGAATCAACACGTTCCTCTGATCCCGAATTCTACGCCAAGCACGGCTAGAGGAAGTTTCTGACCTTTCACGGGTATCCCGAAACGGGCCAAAGGCACTTCCTGGGGAAGGACTTCTAGGGTATCCCCAAGTGGGTGGCATCTGTGCTCTCAGGCGCAGCGGTGCGGCCGCAGCCTCAGCGGCGGCTCAAGGACTCGTACACCTCATTATAGTAGAGGGCATTTTCCACCGGTGTGTTGGCGGGAATATGGTTGCCCACGGCGAGGAAGAACCCAGGACAGTCCCGACCGATGTCGAGACAGCGGGCGACCTCGGCCCGGATTTCGTCTTTGGTACCGCTCAAGAGGATGCGAGTGTCTGCATTGCCCACTATGATATGGGTTTGGCCGTAGGTGTCTGCGATATACTGCATATCTGTGGTGGGCTCCAGGACAAAGCCATGAACGCCAGCTGCAGCGATGTCATCCACGAACATGGTGTAGGTCCCATCGGATGTGAACAGGATCTTCTTGCCGCTCTCACGCAGCGGCTGCAGGAGCTTCTTGTAGTTCGGGAAAACGAACTGGCGGTACCAGTCCGGGTGGAGCATGGGGCCGGAGGTCCAAACGATATCATCGTGGACCATGACCACTGGCACGTCCGCGTCGGCCAGGGCGTCAAAGTACTGCTGTATCCAGGATGCATAACGGTCTGCGACGCGGCCGAACCCAGCGGGATCCGTGCCTGCGCCCAAGAGCAGCATTTCCCAACCAAAAATTTCGATAAGACCTGAAAACAACGTAATGTAAATGCCGGTCATATTGACCGCTTCCGGATACCTTCGACACTGCTCCCCATAGTGGGCCTCAAAGGCGGCAGTAAGCTTTGCGGAATCTTGAGCCCCATAGACCTGCCAGGGGTCAAAGGCCAAGACGTCTGCGGGGTCTTGGAAGGGACTGTGAAGCTGACCGCGGAAATCTCCACCCCCCGCTTCGTAGACTGCATGGCCCATATCTGTGCGCATGGCGTCGAGAGCGGAGCGGCCGATCAGGGTGCTCCAAACCAGATCATAGTTCCAGGCTCGGATGAACGCCTCACTGGCGAGGCTTTGCGCAGCGGGTGAAGAGTGGTCATCCACCGTTAGCCCCGTTACCGCCCGGACCAACGGCCAATGGCGTTCGGCAGAGTATTCGGTGCGGGGAATGCGGCCGGGCATCTCCAAGTGCAGCGCAGCCATACCATCAGCATAGGACATGGTCATCCACCTTTCCTTGCAGGCTGGGCGGGGTTTCGTACTTCTGTCGGTTCGCTGCCCGCCCAGTGACCTGCGTCTTTTTATTGTATCTTCACCACAGCCCAACGAGTACCTGCCAAAGTGCTGGCAGCTTCAGCGAGATTGTTCCTGGCAACGTGTTGATGAAGTACCCTGGCATGCTCTTAACAAGCGGCGCCCAATGGCTCTAAATGCGATTTCACCGAGAGGCGCGGCTTGTGATTGCTCGGATTTCCGGGAACGTCTAAACGTTCCTGGATCCTGTGCAGCAAACTTCACTGCCACAAAGGAAAACGGTCCCAAGGCGCCGAAACAAAGGCATAACTAGGAGATGGCCGGCAGGAGTATGCCGCAAATTGCGATGGAACTAACACATTTTTGTGCGTGCACTTGGTTTTCCGTTGATCCACCGTTACTGTCGCTGCGCTGTTTGTTTTCAAAGTATTCTGTAATCATCTGCTGTCTGTGGACTGAACTGTCAGCGGTTCAGCGACGCTGTGGCTCAACAGCCGGGACGCCTTCCCGATGATCCATGAGTGAAAAAGTGCGCAGGTACAAAAGTTCAGCAGTGCTGGGTTGCAGGGTTGAAGGGCAGACACCGCAGGAGGGTGCTGCCAAAAGGGAAAACACGCCCGTGCTGTTGATTGTTGCTAAGCGAAGGCAGGGAAGCGAATGAAAAAGGGGGGTTATGCCGTGAATGGGGTGAAGCGAAGCAAGGTCTTGTTGGTTGTTACTATGCTTCTGCTGTTCTTGGGCGGAGAGGCTGGCACGGCCAGCGAGCTCACAAGTATTCAGTTTATCTTGGATGCGTCGTTGAGTATGATGTCCCGAATCCAGGGTGAGACCAGGATGGAGATCGCCAAGGATGTTATGCGAGAGCTGCTGTTGGACCTGGAAGACCGTCCTGATCTAGAAATTGCGCTGCGTGTCTACGGGTCTGGCCTGACCGAGCTGTTTGGCTGCCGGGACTCGGTGCTGTTTCAGGATTTTGCGCCGGTGAATGAGGCCCGGGACAATATTCTTGCCATCGTCGATTCCTTGGAACCTCGCGGTGTAACGCCCATAGCCTACTCTTTAATGTTGGCCGGTGACGATTTCGCAGCTCGGCCCGGCGGTCAGAATGTGATCGTGTTGGTCACCGATGGCCAAGAGAGCTGCCAGGGGGATCCCTGTGCTGTCTCGCAACAGCTGCAGCAGCAGGGTATTATTATGAAGCCCTTCGTAGTTGGCTTTGCCCTGCCGGAGCGGGAAGCGGAGTTTGTGCGCTGTATTGGCCATTACTACGAAGCTGACGATCGCGCCTCCTTGCAGGACGCTCTCCAGGATATCTTGACTGCTGTCACCCTACCGCCGGTTTTGGAACTGGCAGTGTGGGCTCAAGGGGAGGCCGTCACTGACAAAGTTCAGGTGCGCTTGGTGGACGGTACCGGTGCGGCAGCGGAGATTTCGCACTTGGTGAATGCCGTTCCCTGGGCCCGTGTCGCGGGGTTAGCAGAAGGGCCTTATACGCTGGAAGTGGTGCTGCAGCACGGTCCCGAGACCCTCGCAGCAGCCAGTGAGCCATTCACCCTCACCGCTGGGGAGACCACGCGGGTAGAAGTGGACTTCGGGGCTTTGCTGGGCCGGCTCACTGTCATCGCTGGTGCCGGCGGTGTAGATGTCAGTGACGCAATCCAACTGACATTAACGCAACAGGGTGCGGCTGTATCGGCCTCGTGGCAGGGTGTGCCGCCCCAGACCAGTATTCCGGCCGGTCTCTACGATGTGGCCGCTGTTCTGGACAGTGATCCCCAGCGCACCGCCCAGACCAGAACTTGGGTTGCGGTGGACACGGAGACCGTAGTTCACTTGGAACTGGGTCAACTGCCGGCGCAGCTTTGGGTGGATGTGGTCTATGGCGGGGAAGACATTTCGTCCCGAGTTGGCATCGACATCCACCGAGATGGCCGCTGGCAGCAGTCTTGGACCGGCGGCAGGCAGGACCCCATTCCTCCGGGAACCATCACACTGGGTATTCGTTACCAAGGCGACGTGGTCATAGAGAAGATGGTGGATAACGTAGCATTGGTGGCGGGGGAAACCACCCATGTGGTGGTGGATCTCGGGACCGTGATGGGAACGCTGCAGGTGGCCTTGGAGGCTGCCGGTACCGATGTCACAGCCCAGGGCAGCGTGCAAGTGACTGGAACCAACACTGCAGGTGAAGCATATGCTGTTCAGCTGCCCCAGCGCGGTGCCTACAAAGAAACCGTCCTGCCGGCTGGCAGTGTGGTGGCTTTGGGACTGTACCAGAACAGCCGCAGTCAACCGACGGGGATCGTGGTGGCTCCGGGCGAGATTACCCAAGCCGTGCTGGAAATCCCCACCAGGGGCCAGGTGCGCCTGCTGCCTACAGTGGGCAATCTGCTGGCGGGGGCCGATCAAATCGAAGCCCATCTCTGGCAGGATGAGCGGTATGTTGCGCAGTTAGCGCCGGAAGATCCTGGCTTTGCCATGGCTGTGGATCCCGGGGAATACCGCTTGGAAGTTATGGTGCTGACCGCACCGGTTCAGACGCAGACAATGTCTGGAATTCAGGTGCGCAGTGGGGAAGAGACTGTTGTGGAAATGGAGTTCGCCGGTGCTGGCGGTATCCAATTGGCTGCCTTCAGCGGTGACGAGCCTATGGCTCAGATCCAGCGGGTGGAGGTGCAGCAGGGCGGGGAAGTGATCATGCGTCTGTCCAGGGAAAACCGGGACAGCCATCTCTGGGAAGGCCAACTTTTGGCGGGTGTCTATGACGTGCGTGTGGTGCCCAATGCCATTCTCCGCCTCGACGATATCTGGTTGCCCGCTGTGGAGGTGCTGGCCGCTGAAGTGACAGTCCTGACAGCGCAGTTTGCCGGAATTGGCCGGATTTTGCTGCAGGTCTTCATGGAAGGGGCTCCGTACGATGGCGCCAACACACCGCGGGTGTATGAGGCCGGAGCCGAATCCAGCCTTGTGCAGCTGCACCGTGAGGGAGACCGCAGTGAAGGCCTTTGGGCCAGGGATATGGCTGTGGGCTCCTACGATATTGCCATCGACCCGGGAATTCGCGGCATGGAGTCCCTCTGGCTGCGGAACGTAACAGTGGTCCATGGTGAGACCACCGAAGTGGAAGCACATTTTGGTGCTTCAGGCACTCTGCAGGTGCAGGTGTTAGCCGATGGTGAGCCGTTCAGCGATGTATCCGCACCCCGTGTTTTTCTCCCCGGTGCAACCAGTCAGTTGGCGCAGCTGCATCGTGTGGGCGCTCGCGACGATGCCCTCTGGTCCCGCGAACTGCCCGCTGGGCTGTATGATCTGCGGGTGAGCAGCAATGTACGGGGTATGGACGATATTGTTGTGACCGGTATCACCGTCCGTCCCGGCGTCACAGAAGAGATCGTGGTAGAGTTCGAGCGGGCCGGAGCCCTGCAGCTCCTGCTATTGTCTGATGGTGAGCCGTTCCTGGACGCTTCGACACCCCGTGTCTTCCCCGTCGGTGAAAGCAGGCAGCTGGCACAGCTGCAGCGGGTAGGGGCTCGCGAGAACGCCCTGTGGGCCCGGGATCTGCCGGCCGGCAGCTATGATGTTCGTATCGCCAGCAACGTGCGGGGTATGGAAGAGATCGTCCTCGAGGGTATTACCCTTCCCTCTGGCACCACAGTGGAGATGGTTGTAGAGTTTCCCGGTTATGGAACTCTGCAGCTTCAGGTACGGCGGGGTGGTCAGCCGCTGCCCGAGATCAGCGGTGTGGATGTATTTGTCCCTGGAGAGTCCCGTGCGCTTACCAACTTGGCCCGCGCCGGGGCCCGGGCTGACTCCCTTTGGGAGCGAGATCTGCCCGTAGGCACCTATGACGTGGAAGTTCGCACCCAGAACCACGGCGTTCACTGGCTGCGGGGTGTTGTGGTTAGCAGTCGCCAGTTGACAGCGTTAACAGCAGATATTCCGTAAAGACTGCAGGACAGGCCCCTGTCCAGGAAGAAAGTAAGCAGGGGCCTGCCATGCCTGACGGGTGCCATCTGGGCATACCGAATCACCGTGGTTGTGGCTTATCTCTGATGATGCGCCCACCGGCCGGCGCTGGCGGCAGCTGTGGCAGAACGGAAATAACGCGTGGAACGGCCTCGGTAGGTACCCGTATGAGAGGAAGTGTCTTTGTTGACCGATATGCAGCTGGTATTTGCAATTCTTGTTATCACAACCATATGCTTTCTCATTCCACGTTTTCGCTCAGATATGGTGGCAATGGCGTCACTTATGTCCCTATTTTTGGTGGGACTCGTATCGGTGGAAGAGGCTCTGGCCGGTTTTGCCAACAGCGTGGTCATAATGATCGCTGCGCTGTTCGTCGTGGGCGAAGGGGTCTTCCAAACGGGGCTGGCGGAAAAAGCTGGCAACATGGTGGTGAAACACACCAAGGGCAGTGAGCTGCGCCTGACCATCCTGATGATGCTTTTGGTGGCAGTGCTCAGCGGCTTCATGAGCAACACGGGAACCGTGGCTA
>PWMW01000344.1 GCA_003559095.1 Clostridiales bacterium
AAGTTATAAGATAACCAATGCCATGGAAGTGAAGGTAGTTTACAATCTGTCGAATTATATCTATGGCTCATTCCGCCCCGATGCAAGGACTACCGAGCACAGGGTTAGTTTAGCGGTGCAGCAGAGGTTTTAATGGATAAGCTGCAAGGTTTGATAATTTGCTTATATAGTTTATGCCGGCCTATTCCCCCTTTGAAGGGGGTTAGGGGGATGTTAACTGTTTGAATATTTGAAAGATTTAAGAGTTGAAATGTTTAGAATAAATACGTTCTGGTTTAATCAAAAATAATTGCAATGGTACAAACAAAATTGTTTTTCTCGGGCCTGCTGATATTATGGTCTTCCTTGCTTTACGGGCAAGTTATGGTGAGTTTGAACGTGGATGCAAATCCCAATCCATATATTTCCAGCTGGGCCAACCAGGAGGAGATGGTAATTGTAACCGTATCCAATACCAATCCCGGGCTTGAAGGCATGGATTACAAGATACGAATCAGAATGGAGCTTGACGGCGACCTGGTGGTAGAAACCAATACCGCCCAGGTGGTTGCACGTCAGGTGCCCTTTGGTAGCGATGTTTTTCTTGCCGACGAGGTGATTGATTACAATGCATTGCAGTTTTATGGCAGTTTTGGAAATCAGGTTGCCCAAACCGGTATGCTTCCGGCAGGTACTTATTCTTTCTGTGTTTCGCTGGTTGATTTAAATGGTGTTGTCATTTCGGCCCCTATGGAGGTTTGCCAGCCCATGATCATTACCAGTTACCAGGCTCCCGAACTAATATTTCCTGCTGCCAATCAGCAGATTCTGGCGAGTGTGTTACAGGGAACATCACTTACCTGGTCACCCATTACGCCAATGCCCCCTGCACAACAAGGTTTGAAGTATGTTGTTGTGGTTTCGGAAGTTTATCCTAACCAAACTCCATCCCAGGCATTTTTTGCCAACTTCCCCATTATCGAAGAAGAAGTAATGGCGGGCAATCAGATGCTGTGGCCTCCCGAAGTGGGAATGCCTGAAGATACCATCCAATACGTGTGGAGTGTAAAAGCAGTGAACTTTGACGACCAGCCCTATATCCCCCAAAACTCCGGCTTTGCCAGTATAAGCCATTTTATGGTTGTGCACGATGCACCTTTGCCGGGTGAAGAAGAAGAAGAAGGGGACGAAGAGGAACAAGAGGAAGAGCCACAGGGTGTAATCGCTGTTTCCGACACCATTTTTGCCGGTTACAACCAGGAGTTTGCGGTGATCACCACAGAGGTAAACGAAGTGAATGATAAATACTCCGGAAAAGGTTATGTGTTTGTCAACTGGATCAATACTTCCATTGAAGTGAAATTCGATACCATTACGGTAGATACGAACATGAGGCTTCAAACGGGGAAAGTTTTATCGGAGATCCATGAGAATGCCCCGGTATATCCGCTGTCATGGGCCATGCAGGCCGGCCCCCAGGACGATTTTACCAATGAAGTGGTGGGAGATGTAGCCGTATTTATCGAGAACAACACCCAACAATCTCTCTTTTACAACGATCCGGCAGAGATGGAGAACCCCCTGAAAATGCCCCTGGGGTTTACCTTCCAGAACGGATCTGAGGTAGCCATTACCGAAATGGTATTTTTACCCGACACTTCCAAATTCAACTCCATTGCAGCATTGGCATTGCCGCCCAACCTGGTGACCGAGCGGCTGGGTTTCAGGATCATGGAAGTTCGCTTTCAACCCAACAACATCATCTTCCCCACCGGGCGCATTGAACTGGTAGAAGATATATCCACTACCAACATCAACAACCAGATTGAATTTGTATTCAAAAAGCCTGATGAGAACAATGTGGGCTGTTATCTGGAATGGGACGAAGATGGTTTTTCAGAATATGGACTGCAGATTACTACCTTATTTACCCGCGACTGGATGGTGCCTTCACCCGATAATGATCCCAATCAAAGGGTGTCGGCTACCTTGAGTGTGCAGGGTACCAGCTGGAATGATCTCATCCTGGGCGGTACCATGGATAAATTTGAAATTCCCGAATCCGGTGGTATGACCCTGCTCACCGACAGCCTGTATTACGACTTTTCCGATGAGCTCAACCCTCCCGGAATCGTTTTTCCCGAAAACTATCCCGGCGATACCACCGAAACATTTCGCGGGTTTTACATGAATGCATTTGAGCTGGAACTCCCCGAAGCCTGGCAAACCCAGGCCGGCAACCAGCCTAAAATAGCCGCCTATAATGTAATCATCAACAATACCGGTATTACTATGCTGGCGCAGGCTACAAGTGTTATACAGTTCCCCAATGCTGCGGTGGCCGACCTGGCAGCCAGTATCGATACTGTTCATGTGGAGTTGAGTGCCAGCTCACTGGTTGAAGCAGGAGTAAAGGGGCGGATAGGACTGCCCGTAAGTAAAAAAGACAGCATTCCCAATCCTTTAGAATATACAGCGCTATTCAACAACCCCGTTTTTACCAACGAGCCCATGAGCTTTCAGCTTACGGTAACGCCCACAGGCCCCATACCCATGCATTTGTTAAAGGCCGACATAGAACTGGCGCAAACCTCAAATATTGTGGCTTATATGGAAGCCGGTCAAAGTACTTTTGATATGAATCTGGACGGTTCCCTGTCATGGGGAACGGTGGATCTGGGTCCCATAAAAGATGTAAACCTGGGGCTTGATTTTGAAGGACTGGGGATGGACTATGACTCTGATTTACCGGAAGGTAATCAATTTGGGTTCAACATTGGCTCCTGGTCCTTTGCCAGCGAGCAGAAGTTTCTGGCCAACTTCCCGGTAACCATTGATAATATTGGTTTTACGAATCTGCCATCACAACCTGGTCAGCTGATACGTGGCAAAATCAACATTGATGTTATTTTCAACCTCAGCGAAGATATTGGTGGTATGACAGGTCTGGGGGTAGAGATGGCTGTACTCAATAATGTGCAGGGGCAAAAATTCTATCCCCAATACCTGGGTACCGGCATTGATTCCATTGCCATACAGGCCAATATGTCGGCAGTAAGTATTGAAGGAGCCATAGGCTTCAGGCAGGATGACCCGGTGTTTGGAAATGGGTTTATCGGCACCCTTAGTGCTGAGTTTAAGCCCACAGGTATTCAGGCATCGGCTCTTGCAGAATTTGGAAACACCAATTACCAGAACGGCAGTCAGCTATACCGCTACTGGCGGGTGGAGGCTGAAGTAATACTGCCGCCCCCAGGGGTAGTATTTCTTCCCGGTCTTGCTTTCCGGGGTTTTGGTGGTGGCGCATATAATAATATGGAAGCGACCTTGTCCGGTACAACCTATTCTTTCACCCCATTGAAATCGCAACTGGGATTCAATGCCACCGCTGTGCTTGCTACATCACCTGACGAGAAGGGATTTAATGCTGATGCCACCCTTGCCGGTGAATTCAACAACAATACTGGCGGGCTTACTTTCATCAACTTCACCGGCGACTTTTACGTGGGTGCAGAAATGACCAGCCAGTCAAGGGCCGAGGCCATTGTATCCGGCGATTTGGGTGTCACCTATGATTTTCCTCAGAAACACTTTAATCTGTTTGCCAATGTAGATATAAATGCACCCCCCATCAGCACACCCAACCAGGTAGGATTGGTATTGGACATCAATGGCACTACCAACCAATGGTTTTTCAAGTTTGGAGAACCGGCAGCCCCCAATAATGTGAGCATATTTGGTGCGAGTCTTTATGCATACCTGATGTTTGGAAATACCATTCCTTTTCCCTCAGGGTTTACTCAGGACTTTTCCAACGCTTATTACAATGCAGTTAACCACTGGCCCGGCACCGGTAGCATAGGGCAGGGTGGCATAGGGCCACATACCAATACAGGGGCCGGTTTTGCCACAGGCCTGGGTTTTATGTTTAACCATAACGAAGAATTTGAAGTGAACAACCCCTTGAGCGCAGGTGACTGGTTTGTTGGTTTTAACCTGGGTGCCGGAGCAGAACTGCACCTGGCCTTTATGAATTATGTGGGAAGTTGCGCAGGCAACAATCCCATTGGGATCAATGGCTGGCGGGCCAGCGGAGGACTTGCCTTTTACGCCACCGCCAGTGCCTATGCCCGTCGTGAGGGAGGTCTTTTTGGCGACAATGACTGGGAGCTGGTAAATTTGGCGGCTGGCGCATGGATTTATGGCGAGTTTCCCAATCCTTATTATGCTGCCGG
>PWMW01000140.1 GCA_003559095.1 Clostridiales bacterium
CAGAGAGATCGAATACCCCTGTTTTTTGTTTCTTTTTTTACAAAAAAAGATATGTCCGGTAGGACAATTGGTGGGCAAACTGTGAGCTGCATTGTTTTTTGTTGCCCTGCCGCTTTTGCGCTCTTGCCGCAGTTTCTGTGAGGGATAAGCCGATCCAAAGCTCCCTGGTTGAATTATGTTCCTTTTCCTCTATAATATATGTGACTCTCGAGTTGTTTGATTCGACGGTTTTTATTGACGAAAGCAATCATTGTCTTTTCTTGTATTAGAATCGGCTCTAATTCGATAAGAAATCAGTTTAAAACAATAGGGGAGCAATGCCGTTTTTCGGCGAAGTTGAATAGGGAGATTAAGGCAAGAACATAAAGCAATTCTGGGAGAAAAATATGCTTGGATTGACGCTACGCAGCGAATTTCAAGGGCGTCGCCTTAAGGGCACTGCCATCGAGTTGGCGTCGGCAACCCAAGGGGCAGCGGCGGATTTTCTGCATATTACGTACCCGACTTTAGATCTGTTAAAGACCATCGAGGCAGCCGGGCCAGATCAGGGCCGCCCCGTAATTCTCGTGGGGGAGCGCGGTCAAGGTAAGTCACACATCATGGCTGCCCTTTGCCATGCGCTGAATGACAACGCAGAGGCCCGAAAGTGGCTTACCGGTTGGCAGCAGACGCTTGACAACCCAAAACTTACGACCATCCCACTGCGCACGGACATGCACGTTATCAGTGAGAGCCTGCACCGACAGCGCTACAAGTACCTCTGGGATCTGCTGTTTGACAAGCATCCTCATGGAGCTTACTGCCGGGGAATTTGGGAGGGGCAAGGCGAGAATAAAACCGACATTCCCAGTGATGAAATCCTGCTGCAGATGTTTCAGCATACGCCCACGGCTCTGATCCTGGATGAGTATCAGACCTGGTTTGATGGCCTGACTAACACCAAGCAGTATCCCTGGCGCAATTGGGCTTTCAACTTCATTCAGATTCTTTCTGAGATTGCTAAGGAACACCCGGAGCTGCTTGTGCTCGTCGTGTCTGTCCGCAACGGAAGCACAGATGCGTTCCAGCAGATTCAGCGAGTGAATCCGGTTATTGTGGACTTCAAGGGGCCTAAAGCCAAACATGACCGTCTTCGTCTGCTCTTGCACAGACTGTTTGAGAACCGTTTGCAGGTCGACCCGGTCCAGATTGAATCTGTGATTGGTACTCATGTCGCAGAGTTCACCCGCCTGCTGGATGTCCCACCGGCGGAATATGATCGCGTGCAGCGTGATTTCTGCGAGGCATGGCCTTTCGCTCCACATATGATCCAGCTACTGGAAGACCAGGTGCTGATTGCGACTCGCGCACAGGAAACACGGGATCTGATTCGTATCCTGGCAGACGTCTTCAAGCGCAGTGGCGAAAATAAATCGATCATCACAGCAGCGGATTTCCGAATCGACGACGAACGCAGCGGAATTGCGGCGCTCCTCGACTCGGTTGCCAGCCAGCATCATGACAAGTTGCGTGATAAAGCACTCCGTAACCTGGAAGCTGTGCAGAGTGCCGTGGCCTCAACTGGCCAGAGTCTTCCACATCTTGAGGAAATATTAAGTTCTCTTTGGCTTCGGTCACTTGCAGACGTGAACCAGGCCGGGGCGGATCAGGCCACGTTGCATGTTGACGTCACCCGGGAGCAACCGGTCGATGATAATGCCTTCCACGTTGAACTGGCGACCATCGTGGAAAACAGCTTCAATATCCACTTGGATGGCGGAAGATACATCTTCCGCGAAGCGGAGAATCCGCAGGCGAAACTGATTGCGAGTGCGCGAAATGACAAACTTTTCCAGGAAGGCGAGGATACCTCACGCTTGTCGCTGGAAACTCGCTATGTGATTGGTGGTGATACATCCACGGCTTCAAAATTTCGTGTCATCGTTCTTCCTCGCTTCTGGAAGAACGATCCGTGGACGCCACTTGACGAGGCAGACCAGCCTGAAAGGTGGGATGACCGGATACCGCTTTTGGTTGTCCCTGAGTCTACCGGGGATATGGAAGCCACGTTAGGGCAGTGGCTGCGGACCCACCTGCAGAGCAACAGGAACGCAGTCCGGTTCCTGCTTCCTCAGGATGGCACCGACAACATGTTCTCCGACCGTGATCTGTTGATCCTGGCGCGCTGCGTCTATCTGGCAGAGGAGTGGAAGACGCAGAACCCCGAATATGGCAAGCTGATGACCAGGTACCAGCGGGAGTTGCGTGCCATTCTCAAGGTTCGCTTCCCGCGTTTTGCTGTCATCAGCCAGTGGAACTACCAGGTCCCGAAGACCTGCCGTTTCCATATCGAGAGCCATCGCGCCGAGGGGATCCAGATTCCCGACGCCGTGGATAAGCTGGTCAATGAGAATCTGTTTGTTCCCGAGGACTTCGAGAATTTGGCAGTCGCTACGGCCACCAACAACGACACGGTCGGGAAGCTGCTGCAGGAGCTGCGTGAACCGCGTCCCGGCGGTGAGGAGTGCATCCCTTGGCTCGGTGAGACGTTGATCAAGGAACGCCTGATTCGCCTCACGGCTCGGGGCAAAATTGCCATCAACCTGCGCGGCATGGAGTACCTCCAGCGCCTGGACGGTGAAGCGGAAGACGCAGCCTGGCGTCGCATGCGCGGCAAGCTCGGCACTGGCAAACATCTTGATGAGACGCACCTGTTGTTGCCGCAGAATGTCCCGTCCACCGGGGGAGTCACCCCACCGGCCACATCTGCTGGCATTACACCACCGGTCATGTTACCTGGGCAAGGAACACAGCCTGCTCCTGTTCCCGGAGGAGGAGCCGTCTATCCGCCCGGCCAGGGCAGCGGAACAACGTTGCCAAACATTTTTGCCGCAGAGGGTTCTTTCACGCCGTTGTCGGCACCAGCCACTTCATCACTCAATCTTCTGGGCAAGCTCGAAGCCTGGGGCATCAAGCCCGGAACGCAGATACGGTCTTTGTCGCTGCGGGTGGACCAGTTAACTGGAGCGCAATTGCAGGAAATTATCCGTAAGCTCCCTGACGGCACCACCTATGAACTGAATATAGAGAAGGAGGATGTTTGATGGCGTTGCAGGTTCAAATCTTCAAAGATCTCCAGCAAGCAGCCCCGGCAAAGGCATGGTCCGCGGTCCTTAACACTGCCTGGGATATCTGCTCACAACCTGTGACCGCCTCATCACCCGGTACCGAGATTGAGCGACGCGACAGGGCCATCGCGGATATCGACCTGCTCCTGGCCACCTAGGGATGGGACCTGTGGGAGTCTTATGAAAAGGCCGTTCCGTTGACCGCGGAAAGACTGGTCGATTGGTGGAGTAGTAATGAGGGTGGGAAGGCTGTTCTGATTCTGGATGCGTTTTCACTGCGGGAATGTCCCTGGTTGCTCATGCAGGCCGAAGAACGAGGCTATACCGTTCATGATGCTACGGTCACTTGTGCTGAACTGCCCGCAGACACTACACCCTTTGCAAAAGCACTTGGTTTCGCCCAGCGGTCCGCCCTTGCCAACAACGGCGCCGGTGGCGCGCACAGACTCGCGGGCGCTCGGACCGAGTGCGTAGACATTGCCTGGCACGATTGCGCCCATTTGATCGGTGCAGAACCAAACTGGGTCTTCTGGCATCACTGGCCCGATCATCGGCTTCATGAACATGACGCACCGGGACGCGGCCTTTCGTCGCTGACCAAGGAAGCCGAAAAACATCTGACAAGCGATGAATTCTGGTCATTCGTTCAGCGTTTAGCGACCGGGCGACGTGTGGTCATTACGGCTGACCACGGCTACGCTGCCAGCGGTCTTTTCCCTGACTCGGACAAGGAGCAGACTCAGTACCTCCGCCAGACTTTTAAGAGCGGACGTTGGAATGAGGATGCGGAAGAAGCGGGATCGTGGGTGCCGCCCATCGATCTGCTGCTGGAGTCCCGGAACGGACGGCGTCTGTATGTCAACGGTCGCAGGAAATGGAAGAGCGCGGGAGGCTATCCCACGCTCACGCACGGTGGACTGAGTGTTCTTGAGGTCGCCGTGCCGTGGATTGAACTGTCGAAATGAGGCACGCAATGGGGAAAGATATCAACAGCAAGCCCTATGACGAGGCGACACTGACCAAGCTGGAGATCTTTGAGAAGTATCTCCAGGCATGGCTCCCTGTTTTTATTCAGACTCCA
>PWMW01000120.1 GCA_003559095.1 Clostridiales bacterium
CCCCGCTATGTCCGCTACGGCGAGACCTTCCTTTCATCGGAACTGACGGGCGAAGCGATCTTGACCATTGGCGGTACCTTCGCCGAACTGGTGGATCACGTCCATGGTGTCCTGGCTGTCGGCCCCTTCGGCTGCATGCCGAACCGGATTGCCGAGGCCGTTCTCTACAAGACCCTGCAGGAGCACAAGGGCAGTCTCACTGAGGACCCGGCTCTCGTGCGCAAGCTGCAGGAGGAGGATGTGCGCTTCCCATTCTTGAGCATAGAAACCGATGGCAGCGTCTTCCCGCCCGTTGTCAGTGCCCGTTTCGAGGTCTTCTGTCTCCAGGTACGGCGGCTGCACCGAGAAATGGCTGCAGTGGCTGGATCAGCATCATCTTAGTCACCCGGACCATAGGCGCTGATCTGGAGGCAGCAACCGACGAAATTCAAATCTTCACAAAGGGGCTCCGAGTCTTCGCAGCCTCTTTTTCGCGTCTAGGAACGTATTGACAAAGCACCCTGGCGAGCTCGTAACAAGAGGCGCGAAATCGCTCTAGCTGTGATTTCACCGAGGCATTCGGCCTGTGTTCGCTAAGATTTCCGGGAAAATCAACACGGTCCTACAGCTGCGGCCGCCATTGACTGAGGGATCGTGGGGGTGCCATTGGAAGCCCAAGCCGACTGCAGTCACGGGTCACCCGTCTAACCCCCTTGCCTGCACTAGGTCAAGGGTTGAGCAAACAGCCTCGGTTCGTACCGCTTTTGGGTATTGAGCGAGAAGCTGCCTGTCGACCCGAGTATAAGACCACCGTCAAAGTGGCGACGAACCTGGCTCTTGGCTGTTAAACAGAGGCGCCCCAAATCTGCATTAAACGCGGCTATATCTTGCCCATGATAAAACCCAGACCCGGAATCAGCACTTCATCGTGACAAAACGCTCGTTTCCCCATCTTGCCTTGGTTACAACCCAAGAACCCGGCCACAAACAGTTGTCTCCTGTGCGCCGGGTAGCTTACTAACGACTGGGTAGCAAGCTATGGATACCGTCGGGTCTTGGTTAAGACTCTTGTGGAACAACGGTGTTTCCCGAGAACCTGCTGCAAAGCGGCGTGCTGAACTCGTATCGCCGAAACCAAAGGTTGAGGCAAGGGGGACCGAAAGCATAAAGTTCTGGCCCCGCCTCGCTCAAAAGACATCATTGTCTGCAGCGGAATCACCGAACATCTACCCCTGAACATAAATTGCGTTGAAAAAACACAAAAAACAGAAAAAACGTAAAAAATTAGAAGGTTATAGTTAAATTCTGGAGAAAGGGATAAGTAACCGATTGGCGAGATGCCTCCACTATCAACAGTCAGGACCCAGAAGGGTCCAGCACGCCGTGTTGGTAAGAACAGCTAGCACCGCTAGAAGGGGTTTCTTTCTGGTTGATGCTGGCGGTCTTCATCGAGATCGGTGTTGACTGCAATGGCGGCTGCCACCGGACAACGAATAGACGTCTGCAGGTGTCTTGGATAACCTGCAGGTGCCTTAAATAACCTGCGGGTGGTTAAGGAACCCTCGTTGGTCATCGATGCAGCGCCATGGGCATTGGCTAATGGACTCTCCAGACTGCAGGATTTCTGCTGCTGGAGCCACCGGTTATGCATTGCGCTCTGTTCAATGTGCTTGGATACGTTTTCTGGGGCCGGTGGGTCGGCCCTGAACATGGGCTTATTTGTCATCCCAAAGCATTGCTGAACCACTATTGATGGGGTGGGATGAAGTCCTTTTCGTTCGATCGCTGGCGCAGGTCACCACGTTGGTTGTCAGCGTCGTGCTGGCGACTAGGGTTTTGGGACTCAGGTTCCGGGCCCACTGACGAGGAGGTGGTCAATGACGAACGGAAGAGTGAAAGCCACGAGTTCGAGCAGATTGTTTCCTGATGCTGCTTTTGGCCACAGAAAGGAGTTGGCAAGTGATGAACGATGTACTCAAGGGGGCCACGACGACAATGGTCTTTGTGGGGGTTTATGACCAGCTCTTGCATAGGGAGCTCGGCACAGAGCGAGCCACTGCCCTGCAAAAGGAGATCATGTTGTCTCTAGCCAAGCACCAAGAAGATATGATCAAAGCACAAATGGGAATCGAGGATTTCGATCTGGAGACCATAGACGCGGTCTTTCCCCAGTTCATGGCAGACACTACGGGAGTCGTCTTTGAACTTACTGAGAAGACACCGACTAAGCTTTCGTACAATGTGGGTCGCTGTGTGCTGTACGAGTCTTCCCTCATGTTAGGCATGGAACCCGAGGCTATTCAAGCTCGCTGCAGTGCCACAGCGACTGAGTTTGCTAACGCTTTACTCAAAGAACTTAACCCGAATGTCAGTCTGGAAGTACACCGCTTTCGTCAGAGCGCTGCCGAACCCTGCGTCGAGTCTATTGTACTATCGGCATAGGTTTCAAACTAAGCGCTCATCAGGAAAGGCATACCATAAGGGGGTAATTTCGTGCGAAACGTATCAAGACGATGCTTCCTCAAACGCGGCGCCATCGGACTGGCAGCCCTGTCTGGCATGGGCATGATTGGGCGTCTGACGGCCTTCGCTGCCAATCCGGATAATCCAGAAATGACAGATCTTGCAAACGATCCGGCGATATCTGGCACGCTGAAGGGAGCCACGACAGGCTTAGTCTTTATGGGAGCTTACGAAAAAGCAATGTTGGAAGAATTTGGCCAGGAAAGGACTGCTGCCTTACAGGAAGAGGCTGTGCAGTATATCGCCAAATCCCAAGCAGCTATGATCAAAGAAGAAACTGGAATTCAGGATTTCGATTTGGAGACGCTCCACTCTATCGTTCCGGATCTGTTGAAGGACAGCATGGGCCTAGTGTTCGAACCTATCGAAAAAACACCGACGCAGATTACGTATAAAGTAGGCCGTTGTCCAATGTTCGAATCCTCAGAGATGCTGGGTATGGAACCAGCTGCTATTCAGGGGCGCTGTAGGGCCGTTGCGCTCTTGTACCTAGACCTGGTGCTCAAGGGGCTTAATCCTAACGCCAGTGCTCAACTCAACAGTTTCCGTCAAACGGCTGGCGACCACTGCGTCGAGTCCATTGTAGTCTCGTAAGGGGCCTGAAAGATCGAACCCAGCCCGTTCAACAGTAAACTATGCAATACCCATTACCGACCCGGAGACTGTGGTTTCTGGGTCGGTTTGTCACTGTTTGCCAACGAGACAAAAGGTGTTAGCGGCATAGTGAAATGGACAGATTTCGGCAAATAAAACTGGACATATCCTATGGGGGTTTTCGTTCCACCTGCTATTCTGGGAGGTTAAGAGGGAATGCAGACGACGAGGTCGGACATGATCGCAAAGATCCAGCAGCTCAAGGCAATGGGCTCTAGAGGATCCAAGTTGCAGATCCTCAGGACATCGATGGGATAACCGCTGTTAGGTACTGGGTGTTACGTGTCACATAGAAGTATTCAACTTGGATGCTTGTGTCTCAAACTGATTTTGACAGGTAACATGCCGCACGCTGACCAGTTTGCGTTTTTTTCGCGCACTGCCTTCGCATGCATTGCAGTACAATAGTGACAATGAAGGTTTGCGACGGCGTTTGCAGCAATGGATAGAGGTTTTGAGGTCCGAAAATGTTCCGCTAAATGAGGTTTATCTGTTTGGTTCCCATGCCTATGGCACACCAGATGATGAAAGCGACGTTGACCTTTGCATTGTGTCCGACCTCAAGGGGCAACGAAGAATTGACGTGATGATCAAGGCCCGGAAAGCCTTAGGAGCTGTGACGAAAGAGCCTATCGATATTATTGTCTATGAGAAGGACGATTTTCACAAACGTGCTGACTTCGTCGCGAATAGGGAGCACACAATAAAGACTGAAGGAGTTCGCATTTATGGACAGTAGATCTTATGCGAGGAGTGGTTTGAACTAGCCAAATCAGATATCGAAGCAGCGCAGTTCCTGCTGAAAATGAGACCGACACCGAATGAGATTATTGCGTACCATTGCCAACAAGCGGCAGAGAAGTACACGAAGGGATTGTTGGTATTACACGAGCAAAAGCCGCCGCGAACCCATGATCTAGCCGCGCTCAATGAGAAGTGTTCGACGATCGACCCTAGGTTTACGGAAGTGTATGAAGCATGCCTTGAGTTGACGGAGTATGCAGTGGATGTCAGGTATCCTGGCC
>PWMW01000270.1 GCA_003559095.1 Clostridiales bacterium
CTGAGCAGTTTATGCCGCGAAAGCCGCTTTACGGGGAGTAGCCGGCATGGTAGCCTGGTTGGCTGGGCGTCACCCTCGGTGATGCCCTTGAGGCCCAAGGCCATGCCGGCAGAGGCTCCCCGTCAAGCGGACCGTGGAATAAATAGCGATGTCACATCCTCTAAGCCAAGAGACACCACCTTTTTCTGGATGGCGGTGACACGTCCTAGCTACACTTTGAGACCATGCGGTTCTGACATGTCCTGAGTTTCCGGCCAAATAACTCCGAGGGCCACCGCCTTTTCAACCGTACTTGCCACCGTATTGCGAGAACACTCGCAGCTCTTGGCGATACTGCGTTGGCTGGTCCCTTGGCTGTGTAGCCGAAGGATCTCTCTGTGCTGGGTCATTGACTTGACCTCCCTGAAGGTAGTCCGCCTGGAGATCCCGGTGGCTGACTCCATTATGCACGGTTCTCCTAAAACGGCTCTCACACCGTGAAGGTGGCTCATTTCAAGCGTAGGGGTGGCTCAATTCGAGCGTATCGATGGCTCTCCGCACCCGAAATATGCAGCCAACGGCTTAGCAATCCCGGCTGCACGCATATTGTGCCCAATATCGTGAGCAGCGGCCAATCTGCCCCGCGAGCCAGCCTTTCGACCCCCTATCCGGTGGGTCGGTGGTGTTGGGGTGCAGCCAGTCTGGTTCCTGCTAGAATGAGCAGGCCAGCCAGCAGCAGGGCTCCTAGGTAATAGGGAACATGGAAGTTGAACGCGGTCCCCAAGGCATAGGCCAGCAGTGGGCCGCTGGCTGCGCCGAAATCATAAAAGGATGCGAAGAGGCTCATGGCCCCGGCTCGATCGCCGGTGGCGGCATTGTCCCCGGCTGCGGCCTCAAAGGCTAGTTCCAGAGATTGGGAGCTGACGAACATCAGAATGGCAGCAATGATCGTCGCCAGCGGCGATGTCCACAGGGCGAAGATGGTCAGCAGCAACATGGTGCCAGTGGCAAACCCGTAGATGACGTTGCGGCGGCCCCAGAGATCTGTGAGGCGACCCACCACCGGCGCCACCACCAAGTTACTGGTCCAGCGCACGGCGAATAACAGTCCCGAAATGGTGGCAATGCCCACGGTGATGCCGGCAATGTCAAAGGTCGTGCCTAAGCGCTGCTGCAGCACCAAAGATAGGGTGGAAACAAGAATTCCGGCGCCGGTAAAGCTGGCCACGAAGCCACCCAGTCGGCAGAAAAGAGCGCTGAACTCCGGGGCCCGATGCTTCTGCTGCTCGGTGCTGGTACCTGTTGGCTTCTTGTCAATCCCGACGCGATGATGGGGCAGCAGCCGTGCCAGGATCAGCAGCAGCGGCAGAGCCAGCAGGGTAAGACCTGCCATAATTGTCATCCCCGGCCGATAGCCCAAATTATCGATGAGGGCACCGCCGAAAGCCACCGTGAAGGCGCTGCCCAGCCGGGTAATGGCGTGATGGGCGCCCAGGGCTAAGCCCAGCCCCTTGGCGCTGGTTCCCAGAATGATCATAAAGTTGGCCAGTCGCAGATGGGACCAACACAGGCCCCAAAGGGCCCTCGCCGCTAAGAACAAAGGAAAGCCCCAAGCCTGAGCATAAATGAACGTCGATACGAAACTGGCGGTGACTGCGCCGGTTAAGGGCCACAGCAGACCGAGGCGCTTAAAGACGCGGGCCGCCAGGGGATTGGTCAGCAGCCGAATCCAACGGTTGGCACTGAGCAGCACGCCCACGGCTCCTAAGGGAATTCCCAGCTCCGGAGCGTAGAGGGGCAGCACCGTATACAAGAGCGAGTCTCCGAAAAGAGTCATGGCCAGGATGGCTGAAGTTATGTAGACGGCGGGATGTGGTTTCCAACTTTGGCGCTGCGAATCAGACACAGGGGTGACTCCTTTCTGCGGCAGACTACGTTCATTATAGGCTATGGCGACCAACTTTGCCACTGCAAACACGACGAAAAACATCCAGCGCCGCCCGAGTGGGCGCCGGTTCATGCTGCCCCGCCGGTTCATGGGCCAGGACGAGCCGAGCCCTTCCCCAAAACAAGGAGGATTGCCACCCAGGAATCGGGAATATCAATAACCAAGAAGATCCAGTTCCCATGCCGCTGGTCACTCGTCGAGGCGGAGATTCGGACCGCAGCGGTACATGAACCGAGAACGCAAGGAGAGAGGACGAATTTCGTGAAACAAGAAATGATCCAGTTTATTCGAAACAACAACCAGCAGTTCGTGCAGCTGCGGCGAGATCTGCATCGGATCCCCGAGACCGCTTTTGCTGAAATCAAGACCGCTGCCTACATCGCTGCGAAACTACGGGAGTGGGGCTATACTCCACAGGAAGGCATTGGCCAAACCGGCGTTGTGGCGGAGCTGCAGGGCGGCGCCGGCGACGGGCCGGTGTTGGCAGTGCGCGCCGACATGGACGCATTGGCCGTCACTGAACAGACAGGACTGTCCTTTGCTTCCGAACATCCAGGTCGGATGCACGCCTGCGGCCACGACAGCCACATGGCCATGGTGTTAGGGACCGCCTTTGTCCTGGCTCAGTTTCGTAGTCATTTGGCCGGCACCGTCAAGTTTATCTTCCAGCCTTCGGAGGAACAGCCCACCGGGGCGGGTGCCATGATTGACGATGGCGTTCTCCAGAACCCAGCACCCGATGGAATCGTGGCCCTGCATAACTGGCCGGGCCTGCCCGTCGGGCAGCTGGCGCTCAGTGCTGGACCGGTGACCGGATCGGTGGATCGCTTCCAGATTACGGTCAGCGGCCGGGGTGGGCACGGGGCCAAACCCCATGAAACCGTGGATCCAGTAGTCATGGCCAGCCACTGTGTTCTGGCTCTGCAGACCGTTGTCAGTCGGCTGAACAACCCCCTCAAGCCGTTGGTCTTGACCATCGGTGCCATTCACGGTGGGGAGGCGTTCAACGTCATTCCCCATGAAGTGCGGCTTACCGGCACCGTCCGCGCCGCAGATCCGGAAGTGCAGTCACAAATCCCCGCACAGATGAAGCAGGTCCTAGACGGAGTAACCGCAGCCTATGGAGGCTCAGCTCAGTTGGATTATGAGTGGGGCATCCCATCAGTGGTCAACGATGGTCCCTTCACAGAGCAAGTCGAACAGTATCTGCGCCGCTGGTTCCCGCCGGAGCAGGTGGTGGCGCTGCCCGAACCGTCACTGGTTGGTGAAGATTATTCCCTGTTCCTGCAGAACGTGACCGGTACCTTCTTTTTCTTAGGCACCGGCGATCAGGGCGGTCCCGGACTCCATCATCCGCAGTACAGTGTTCCCGAGGACATCCTCAGTGTGGGCGTTCAGAGCTTCTGCGCCATTGTTTGGGAGTTCTTCTCCGAGAAATAACGAATGATTATCCTTCCCTTGCCTTTAAATGTTCGGAAATTCGTTGATCTTCGCGGTCACTGTTTGGTATAATGTACAGGAATAGATGTGAGCCTCGTACGTACTGTGCTGCCAGAAGTGCGGGGGAAGCAGCAGCCGCTGCTTTGTGCATCGTCCTGTATGCCTGCATACAGTCGTTCACATATGAGGGCTGCCTGTTGGGTCCGTGAGGTTGTTCCGGGCGGTGGATATTGTTCACCCCGGGATGAACGCCAGATCCAGACAGATTTGTTTTCCCACGTCCGTGCGGGAGATCCATCTGTCTGGATTTTTATGTGTCCGAAAGGGGAGCCGATATGCAGCCACGTGTTGCCGTTATTATGGGAAGTACCTCAGACTGGGAGACCATGCGTCATGCCTGTGCTGTCCTGGCTGAACTGGATGTTCCCTTTGTGAAACAGGTAGTATCTGCCCATCGTACACCGGACGAAATGTTTGCCTTTGCCGAAACGGCCGCTGCCAAGGGGCTCAAGGTGATTATCGCCGGCGCTGGGGGCGCTGCCCATCTGCCGGGGATGGTGGCAGCCAAGACCCTGCTGCCGGTGATCGGTGTACCTGTGCAGAGTCGAGCTCTTCAAGGCTTGGATTCTCTGCTTTCCATTGTGCAGATGCCCGGAGGCGTACCCGTGGCTACCGTGGCCATCGGCCGTGCCGGCGCCACCAATGCCGGATTGCTGGCGGCGCAGATCGTCGGAGCCTTTGATCCAGCCGTGGCCCAACGGCTGCAGCAGCGCCGTGAGACCATGAAGGCAGCGGTACTGGCGGAGCAGGATCTCGATGGCTATGAATACTAAGATCATCCCACCCCCAGCGGTCATCGGGATTATGGGCGGCGGTCAGTTGGGCCAGATGCTGGCCTTAGCGGCCCGATCCCGGGGCTACAGCATCGCTGTTTTGGATCCGGGGACGCCCTGCGCCACTGGACCCGTGGCCGATTACGTCTTTACGGCAGCCTACGACGATCTGGAGGCTGCACAGCAGCTGGCTGCCATATCTGATGTCTTGACCTATGAGTTTGAGAACATTCCTGCTCCGGTGGTGGCGGCCCTGGAAGCTCACAGTTACTTTCCCCAAGGAGCCCAGATCCTGCACATCAGCCAGGATCGACTGCGGGAAAAGCAAGCTTTGGAGGCGGCGGGAATGCAGACGGCACCGTATCGGGCGGTCAGCAGCGGTGATGAGCTCCGTCAGGCTGCAGCAGCCGTCGGATTGCCGGCCATTCTCAAAACCTGCCAGGGTGGTTATGATGGCAAAGGGCAGCACGTCCTCAACACGGCTGCCGATGTGGAAACACTAGCAGCGGGCATGGATACGCCGGGGCGCTGGATTCTGGAGGGATACGTTCCTTTCAGCAAAGAAATGTCCGTCATCGTCGTGCGCTCGCCCGCTGACGACAGCCAATGTTTTCCGCTGGTGGCTAACGAACATCGGCAGGGCATTCTGCATCGCACGGAAGCGGGCGGAGGTTGGCCGGCTGGTGTGGAGGAGCAGGCACAGCAGTGGGCGCGGCGTTTTGCCGCGGAGCACAATGTGGTGGGGGCCTTGGCCATCGAATTGTTCCTGCTGGCTGATGATACCATCGTGGCCAATGAAATTGCACCACGTCCCCACAACAGTGGGCATTGGACCATCGACGGCTGCAGTATTTCCCAGTTCGAACAGCATATCCGCTCCCTGTGCGGTCTGCCGCTGGCAGAACCGGTCCTGACCCAGCCAACGGTTATGATTAACCTCTTGGGGCAGCACATGGAATGTCTGCTGGCACAGTGGGCCAAGCTGCCTCCGCAGGCGTACGTTCACTTGTATGGCAAGAACGAGGCCCGGCAGGGCCGAAAGATGGGCCACATTAACTGCTGCGGGACGACATTGGCCGCAGCGGCCGCCACGGCCGATGCTGTGGAAACAATTTTGCGAATGAGGTGCTGCGGTGAAGAAGGGTGAGTTCCTCTACGAGGGCAAGGCAAAGCGGCTGTACAAAACGGATCATCCCGATGTGCTTTGGCTGGAATACAAGGATGATGCCACGGCCTTCAATGGCCAAAAGCGCGCATCATTGACGGGCAAAGGGCAGCTGAACAATGCCATCAGCAGTTGGTTTTTTACATTGCTGAGCCGCCATGGGATTCAGCACCATTTTCTCGATACCGTCAGTGACCGGGAACAGTTGGTGCGACCTGTGACCATTCTCCCCCTAGAAGTGGTGGTGCGGGCCATTGCCGCAGGCAGTCTCTGCCGCCGTTTGGGCCTGGCCGAAGGCACCAAGCTGCCCCACGTACTGGTGGAGTGGTATTACAAAGACGATGCTTTGGGGGATCCGCTGGTGACGGAGGATCACATTGCCCTCCTGCAGTTGGCCACACCGGTCCAGCTGGCTTTCATGAAAGATCAAGCTCTGCAGATCCATACCATTCTGCAGCAGGCGCTGGAGCCCAAAGGTATTGTCCTAGTGGACTTCAAATTGGAGTTCGGCTTGGACGCCAACGGGCGGCTCATGTTGGCCGATGAAATATCCCCAGACACCTGTCGTTTTTGGGATGCGGCCAGCGGCAAAAAAATGGACAAAGATCGGTTTCGCCAGGATCTAGGGGGCACGTTGGAAGGATACCAAGAAATTCTAGAGCGATTGGGAGGCGGCGCCAATGTATAATGCCAAAGTGTATGTGACGTTGAAGGAAAGTGTTCTGGACCCGCAGGGTCAGGCGGTAAAGGAATCCCTGCATTCCCTGGATTACCACAAGGTGACCGATGTGCGTATCGGCAAATATATGGAACTGCAGTTGGATGCTGCCAACGCCGTCGAGGCGGAGTCCGTGGTGGAGGAAATGTGTCAGAAACTGCTGGCCAATCCGGTGATCGAAAAATTTCGCTATGACATCGAGGAGGCCACGGCATGAAGTTCGCAGTCATTGTGTTTCCCGGCTCCAACTGCGACGTGGACATGTACCACGCGGCAGCTGATGGCATCCAATGCAGTGTAGAGTATGTTCCCCACACTGCCGCGGACTTGGCTGCCTATGATGGCATTTTGCTCCCCGGCGGTTTTTCCTATGGCGATTACCTGCGCTGCGGGGCCATTGCCCGCTTTTCTCCGGTGATGGAGGCGGTCAAGCGGGAAGCAGAGGCCGGCAAACTGGTCTTGGGCGTCTGCAACGGCTTCCAGATTCTCTTGGAAGCGGGCCTGCTGCCCGGTGCCGTCTACCGCAATGAGTCCTTGAAGTTCCACTGCCGTCCGGTAACGCTGCGGGTGGAGCGATCCGATACAGCCTTTACCAATGCCTATGCAGAGGGCCAGCTGCTGAATATTCCCATTGCCCACGGTGAAGGAAACTACTACTGCGATGACGCCACGTTAGCGGAGCTGCGCCGCAATCGCCAGATTGTTTTCACCTACGAGAGCAACCCCAATGGCTCTTTGGAAGATATCGCAGGAATTATCAATGCTGAGGGCAACGTCTTGGGCATGATGCCCCACCCGGAACGGGCCGTGGAGGAACTTCTTGGCAGTGATGACGGCTTGGGCATGTTTCAGTCAATGTTGAAAGCTTGGAGGGATGCCAACTATGCCGCAGTCTAAAGAGCCGACGCCGCAGCAGATTCAAGACCAGAGGCTCTATACGCAGATGGGCATGACCGACGCCGAGTTTGAGATGGTCCAAGACCATTTGGGACGGCTGCCTAATTATACGGAACTAGGCCTGTTCAGCGTTATGTGGTCAGAGCACTGCAGCTACAAAAATTCCAAACCTGTTCTGCGCCGCTTCCCCACGGAGGGTGACCATGTGCTTCAGGGACCCGGTGAAGGGGCGGGCATCGTGGACATCGGTGATGGACAAGCGGTGGTGTTCAAGATGGAGTCGCATAATCATCCGTCAGCCATTGAACCTTACCAAGGAGCGGCCACCGGCGTCGGTGGTATTCTGCGGGATGTATTCTCCATGGGAGCTCGCCCCATTGCCCTCTTGAACTCGCTGCGCTTCGGTCCCTTAAGCGAGCCCCGCGTGAAGTACCTTTTCGAAGAGGTGGTGGCCGGAATTGCCGGCTACGGCAATTGTGTCGGTGTGCCCACCGTTGGCGGCGACGTCTACTTCGACCCCTGTTATACGGGGAATCCTCTTGTCAATGCCATGTGTGTGGGCCTCATCGACCAAAAGGACATCAAGAAGGGCTTAGCTGTGGGCGTTGGCAACTCCGTGATCTACGTGGGGGCCAGCACCGGCCGGGACGGGATTCATGGCGCAACCTTTGCCTCCGAAGAACTGAGCGATGCCTCGGAAGAAAAACGTCCAGCCGTGCAGGTAGGGGATCCGTTCATGGAAAAATTGCTGCTGGAAGCATGTCTGGAACTGATTCACTGCGATGCCCTCAAAGGCATTCAAGATATGGGTGCCGCCGGCCTCGTGTCATCCAGCTCGGAGATGGCCAGCAAGGCCGGGAATGGTATTGAGATGGATCTCGACAAAGTGCCCCAGCGGGAAACCCAGATGACGCCTTACGAAATGATGCTTTCAGAGTCCCAGGAACGGATGCTGTTGGTGGTGGAGAAAGGTCGCGAGGCAGAGATCCTGGCCATTTGCGAAAAATTCGGCCTGTCAGCGGCCATTATCGGGAAGGTCATCGCCGAAAAACGCCTGTGTCTCTGGCATAAGGGCCAAGTGGCCGCCGATGTACCCGTAGATGCCCTGGCCGAAGAGGCGCCTGTCTACAACAATCCATCGTCCCGGCCCCGCTACATGGACCAGCCAGTACCAGACTGGAATCCTGCCGCTGAAGATCCAGAGCAGGCTCTGCGGGACCTGTTACGGGAACCAACGGTGGCCTCCAAGCGCTGGGTGTATGACCAATACGATCACATGGTTCGCACCAATACGGTGGTTGCTCCCGGTTCTGATGCAGCGGTGCTGCGGATTCGCGGCACGAATAAGGCCTTGGCCATGACCAGTGACTGCAATTCCCGGTATGTGTATCTCGACCCCAAGAGCGGTGGAGCCGCAGCGGTGGCCGAGGCGGCCCGCAATGTGGTGTGTTCCGGGGGCAAACCCTTGGCCATAACCGATTGCTTGAACTACGGCCGACCGGAGAACCCGGAGGTCTTCTGGCAGCTGGAGCAATCGGCGGAAGGCATCAGGGAAGCATGCCTGGCTTTACAAACCCCGGTAATTTCCGGTAACGTCAGCCTCTACAATGAGCGGCAGGGAACGGCCATATATCCCACGCCCATGATCGGTTTGGTGGGCTTGGTGGAGGATCTTGAGCATATTACGACACAGGGATTCAAGAAAGCCGGCAGTGCCGTCCTTCTTTTAGGGGAGACCCGAGCTGAACTGGGCGGCAGCCAACTGCAGTACCTGCGGACCGGTGCCAATGCTGGCCGGGCTCCGCAGCTGGACGTGGAGTTTGAGCGCAAGCTGCAGGATCTGACGCTGGAGCTGATTCGCTCCGGCAGAGTCTTGGCAGCCCATGACACCAGCGAAGGTGGCCTGGGAGTGGCGGCAGCGGAGATGGCTATTAGCGGAGGACGCGGCGTGTACCTGTCCTTGACTACGGATCTGCCAGTTCCGGTGGCCATGTTCTCCGAAAGCCACAGCCGCATTCTCCTGGAAGTTTCCGCGGAAGCAGCGCAGAGTGTGGTGGACCAGGCAGCAGCAGCCGGGGTGCCCGCAGCCGTTCTTGGAACGGTCATGCAGAATGGAGATTTCAGCCTGGACGTGAACGGCGAACGAGTTTGGAACGTTGCTTTGGACACATTACGTGAACTGTGGGAAGGAGCCATACCATGTGCCTTGACCCGATGAATGGCGATACCCTCAACGAGGAATGCGGCGTCTTTGGAATCTACGGGCATGAACATGCGGGACATTTGACCTACTACGGCCTGCATGCCCTGCAGCACCGGGGACAAGAAAGTGCGGGGATTGCTTGGATGGACGAAGACAAGCTGCGGTATCACAAAGGGATGGGTCTAGTCAGTGAAACCTTATCCATGGAACGGCTGGAAGCCATGAGCGGGCAACGGGCTATTGGCCATGTGCGCTACACCACCAACGGTGACAGTGGTTTGGTCAATGCCCAACCACTGGTGTTCAACTATCGCGGTGGCACTATGGCCTTGGCCCACAACGGCAGTCTGGTGAACGCAGCCCAAATCAAGCGCTATCTCGAACGCCAGGGATCGATTTTTCAGACCACCAGTGACACCGAGGTGATCGCCCATCTCATCGCTCGCTCCGCGTATGATGAACTGGAGTACGCCCTGCAGGAGGCCTTGAGCATGATCAAGGGGGCCTATGCCCTGCTGATCATGCAGGACGACGCCATTATGGCAGCTCTGGACCCCAATGGCCTCCGTCCCCTCAGCCTGGGCAGACTCGGTGACAGCTACCTCTTAGCCTCAGAAACCTGCGCCTTTCAGGCCGTAGGCGGGGAGTATGTCCGGGAAGTGGAACCCGGTGAAATGGTGATCATTGACAAGCATGGACTGCGCTCGGTGCGGTTCGCCCAGCAGGCGGCACCTAGTATCTGCAGTTTTGAGTATATTTACTTCGCCCGGCCGGACAGTGATGTCCATGGCGTCAATGTTCACCAAGCCCGCAAACGCCTCGGAGCGGTTTTGGCGGCAGAGCAGCCGGTGGCGGCCGATGTGGTCACCGGTGTACCCGATTCCAGCATGTCAGCGGCCATCGGTTATGCCGAAACGGCCGGAATTCCCTACGAACTAGGTTTGATCAAGAACCGCTATGTGGGCCGCACATTCATACAACCCAACCAGAGTCTGCGAGCCCAAGGGGTGCGCATGAAACTCAGTCCCGTGAAGAAGGTTGTGGAAGGTAAACGCGTGGTCATGATCGACGATTCCATCGTGCGGGGAACCACCATGAGCCGCTTGGTGCAGATGCTGAAAGAGGCTGGGGCCGCGGAGGTCCATGTGCGCATCTCCTCACCGCCCGTGGCCTATCCGTGTTACTACGGCATTGACACATCCTCGCGGGAGGAACTGATTGTGGCGCAGAAGTCCATTGAAGAAATTCGCCAGTACCTGGGCGCCGATTCCCTGTCATTCTTGAGCGTGGATGGCCTCCTCAAGGCCCTAGACCGCCCCTTGTCCCAGCGAGATTGCGGCCTGTGCCTGGCCTGTTTTAACGGTGACTATCCCACGGAAACGTATCCAGATGCTCTGGCCATTAAGGGGGGTTTGGTGTGAGCACAGCAAAACCTCCCGTTGGCCAAGCGTATAAAGAAGCCGGAGTGGATATTGCGGCGGGCTATGAAGCGGTCCAACGCATGACGTCCCATGTGGAAAGTACAAAACGACCCGGAGTCATGGGTGGCATTGGCGGTTTTGGCGGGCTGTTTGCCCTGCCGGAAGGACTGCAGCAGCCCGTGTTGGTCTCGGGCACCGACGGCGTGGGCACCAAACTGCGGCTGGCCCTGGAACTGGATGTGCATGACACCATCGGTCAAGACTTGGTGGCCATGTGCGCCAATGACGTGGTGGTGCAGGGCGCGGAGCCCTTGTTCTTCTTGGATTACCTGGCCACAGCGAAGCTTGAGCCCCAGCGTGTGGAGCGCATCGTGGCCGGCATTGCTGCCGGCTGCCGGATGGCGGGCTGTGCTTTAATTGGCGGCGAAACTGCCGAAATGCCGGGGTTTTACCATGACGATGACTATGACTTGGCTGGATTCTGCGTTGGTGTTGTGGAGCGCAGCCAATTGGTGGATGGCTCCCAAATCCAACCAGGCGACGCCCTGATCGGCCTGGGCAGCAGCGGTGTGCATTCCAACGGCTTTTCCCTGGTGCGCAAGCTCCTCCGGGACACGGGACACACACAGGATAAAGAACTACTGCAGACCCTTTTGACACCCACAACCATTTATGTTAAGCCGGTTCTGGAACTGTTACAGAGATGGGGAACGGGCGCTCAGGGCATCAAGGGAATGGCTCACATTACCGGGGGTGGCTTAGTGGAAAATATTCCCCGCATGCTGCCCCAAGGTTTGGCTGCCCAGCTGCACTGGGGTTCGTGGCCGGTGCCGGAGATTTTCCGCTGGCTGCAAGAGGCCGGGGACCTGTCCTCGGCAGATATGATCAGTACATTCAATATGGGATTGGGTTTTGTCTTGGCTGTGCCGCAGACACAAGCGACGGCGATCCTGGATGACTTGGCGGAGATGGGAACAGCGCCGTACTTGGTAGGGACCATTGTTTCTGGTGAAGGCTTACTTTGGAAGGAGCCAATGCAGTGAAACAGATGGCAGTCTTTGCTTCGGGCAGTGGCAGTAATTTCGAATCGCTGGTCAAGTTCTGGCAGGATTCCGCTGAAGCTGCAGTGCGCCTGCTGATCTGTGACCAACCAGGTGCGTACTGCCTGCAGCGGGCCGAATCCCTGGGAATACCGTCCTTTGTGGGCCAGCCCCGCCAGCATGGTGGCAAGGTAGCGTATGAAGCATGGATTCTCCAGATTCTCCAGGAACAGCAGATCGATTTTGTGGTGCTGGCAGGTTACATGCGTCTGGTGGGCCCCCAGCTCTTGGCAGCATATCCCGAGCGCATCGTGAACATTCACCCGGCCCTGCTGCCCAGCTTTCCGGGAAAGCATGCAGTGGAACAGGCGTTAGCCAGTGGTGTACAGGTATCCGGTGTCACGATTCATGTGGTGGATGCCGGTATGGATACCGGCCCGATCCTCTACCAAGAAGCGGTGCCGGTCTCCAGTAGTGATGGCCCGGCGGATCTGCAGGCACGGATTGCCCGTGTGGAACATCGTGCGTACCCCCGGGTGGTCGCAGCCTATCTTGCTGGCGATGTTGTCTTGGAAGGCCGGCGAGCCATCTGGCAGCCGGAGGCTCTCGGTTGTGTACAGGAAGGTCGAAAGGAGCATGCCCCATGCAGTTGATGGAGAAGCAGAACATTCTCATCGTTGGCAGTGGCGGCCGGGAACATGCCTTGGCCTGGAAATGCCTGCAGAGCCCTTGGGTCCAGCGGATCTACTGTGCTCCGGGAAACCCCGGAATGGGCCGTATGGTGGAGACGGTGGATATCGCGGTCAATGACATCGCCGGGCTGGTTCAGTTCGCCAAAGACCACGATATTCACCTGACTGTGGTAGGACCGGAAGCTCCTCTTCTGAAGGGAATTGTGGACGCCTTCGCAGAGGCGGGGTTGCAGGCCTACGGACCCAGTGCCCAAGCAGCCCGCCTAGAAGGCAGCAAATCTGAGGCCAAAGCCTTTATGCAGCGGTGGTCCATCCCCACGGCGGGATACCGCGTGTGTTATACCATGGCAGAGGCAGAAACCTTCATTGCCGAGCAGGGTGCGCCCATTGTGGTGAAGGTAGATGGTCTGGCCGGCGGAAAAGGCGTGGTAGTGGCCATGACCGAAGCGGAAGCCGTGGCCGCTGCCAAAAATTTCCTGGTACCTGGTAGCTGTATAATTCTGGAAGATTACATGCAGGGGGAAGAGGTTTCGCTGTTGGCTTTCGTGGACGGTGAGACGGTTATCCCCATGGAATTTGCCCAGGACCACAAGCCCGTCTTTGAGGGGGATACAGGGCCGAATACTGGGGGTATGGGCGCCTATTCTCCGGTGCCGCAGTTCGGCTCGCACGTTCTGAAAGAGGCCATGGAGCGCATTGTAAAACCCACCGCTGCCGGTATGGTGGCAGAAGGCCATCCGTTCCGCGGTGTCTTGTACACCGGCTTGATGATCACCGATCAGGGGCCGAAGGTAGTGGAGTATAACGTCCGCTTCGGCGATCCTGAGGCCCAAGCGCTGCTGCCCCGCCTCAAGACGGATCTCATCGAAATCCTCTGGGCTTCGATCACGGGGCAGCTTGACCAAATGGATGTGCAGTGGGACAAGCGAGCTGCCGCTGCCGTTGTGGCCGCCAGCGGGGGCTATCCAGAAGCGTACGACAAAGGCCTTCCCATTGCGGGGGATATCTTGACCCAGCGGGATTCGAGCATGGTCTTTCACGCAGGAACGGCTGCCAAGAATGATGGTTTCGTAACCAACGGGGGCCGCGTCTTAGCGGTAACCGGCCTCGGTGACTCCCTCTCGGAAGCTCTTTCCGCCGCCTACCGACGAATGAGCGACATTGATTTTGCCGGCATGCATTACCGCCGGGATATTGGCCGTCGGGCCATGAAGCAGGCAAGTCGATCGGCATAGAGTGTGGTGATAGGGAAAAGGATCTGCTGCGCGGATCCTTTTCCTTATGGACTGCGGATTCGAGGCAAATGGGGTAAGTGCGTGGAGTCCGGAGTTGCCGGAGCTGCCAAGCGCCTGCATGTGGACTGCCCGGAGGCTGGGCAAAGAAAGTCGCTGGTAGCAGAAGGAGATTAACTGTGGGATGCAGAATAGCCTTGTGATTCAGGCAATATCTAGATTTTTTGAGAATCGCGCTGGCACGGAAGACAAGGTAGGGCGAAGGGGATGGTGTACGGGGGTAGATTTCAGAAAATGGAAAATGTTTGGTTTCTCAGCTGGAAAGGCAGGAGCGGTAGTTCGGAGGCTTCACTTTTTACAAGGGAGGAATGGCAGTGAGGTTCCTGCAGAAGAAAGAATGGTGGATTCTGTTCGCAGTGTTGCTGTTGGTCACTGGCTGTTTGGGAGGGACCAGCGGTACTGTTGAGCGGGTGGATGTGACTGTGGAGGTGAAAGAAGCGTCGGCGGGCGCCCCTATTGATGCCACGGTAACGCTGGCTGGCAAAGACGAAACCACTGTGTTTGGTCTAGCGTCGTTCTCAAATATCCGCACCGGAAACCAGTTGTTGGACGTGGATGCTCCTGGTTACGATACGACGATGTACCCCAAGCAAATCACGATTGTGAAATCGGACGAGCCGATCACGGTGGAGTTGGAGCGGCCCGAGGGCTCTATCACCGGCACGGCTCTTTACCCCACTGGCAATGACGTCGGTCCGGGGGCGCTGGCTGGCAGGTCAGTCTTGGCTAATGCCGATGCATATCTGTACGAGTTCGACATCGAGCCCGCTCTGATAGACGATACCACAACCAATGCAGACGGAGAGTTTTCCTTTCCCACAATCCCAGCAGAACGCGATTACTATGTAGTCATTGTTGGCTCTGGCGTCAAGGTCACCACATTGGTTCCTGCTGCCGCCGTGTACGATGATATCGTTGTTTCCGACATCACCACTGGTGCTGCGGAGGCGTATCGGACAGCGGTCTACCTGCCGCCCATCGATGTCAGCAATTGGGAAGCAGTGATAGCGGAAGCCGAGGACCTGTTCGAAAACGCACCGTTGGATGTGGCCCTAGGTGGTCTGGTATTCGATCTCAATGGCGATCCGCAAGCGACACTGTTGGATCACACAGGTTTGCAGCAGTTGGCCTTACTTTCCCAGGATGATCTCGACCAGATCGCCCTGGAGTTCATCGAGCGCTTTGCCACGTCTCACTTGGCCTTGGCAGAGTCTGCCATGGGGCATATGGAAACCTTTGGTCTTTACATGGATTCAGCCGAGCCGCAGAACCAATACATGATGGGTTTTCTCGAAGCGTTGGTCGACAACGTATTCATGTCGCTGGATGCCTTGATGTCCGGCGCCGTGTTCGCTACCTTGGAGTATGATGATGACGATGAACTTATTGGCAGCGGCATCTACAAGGCCACGAGGGACTTTGATGGCTTGGCACTTCACGACAAAAAGGAACTGCCGGATCCTGTTGAGGCTCCGGATTGGCAGTGGTGGATCTACTTGACCGAAGAGGAGACATGGCTCAGCTACACCTTCTATGACGAATATGGTCTCCTAGAGTTGATGGCCACCGACCCCAATGCCCTTTCGGCGCAGAACATTAACTGGAAGGAAATCTTTACGTTCGACTTTGCTGCCTACGAAGGGCAGTGGGAGGAAGGCAGCGGCTACATCACTGCCCAACAGAACCCGTCCCTGGCCAGCGGCTCTGTGGCCATTGAAGTTGACGAAGATTTTATCGGGGATTTGAGTCAGATGCCTGAACACCTGCAGGTGCACGTAGAGGCGGTGTTCCTTGAGGACAACCCAGAATGGGCTAGTCAGATCGAAGCCAGTGTCTACCTGCAGTTCGATAGTGACGAGCGTGTTCAAACGATTCACATCTATGAAGGAACCAATGTAAGCACACCGCTGCTCTACGGGTTTGGCGAGATCTTGATCACGGATATCGTTCACGTGGACTTGGCGCCAACCAATTCCGAGGATGACGAGATCTTTATGTTTCCCGGGACAGTGATCTTGGACGGCGGCTTTTGGCTATACGGGAA
>PWMW01000185.1 GCA_003559095.1 Clostridiales bacterium
ATGGCGCTGGGTCCACCTTTGAGCATTCCGGAACTGGCAATGACGCAGTATGGGCCTGACTTAGCCAGAATCTCCTTCCTTGCTTCCCCGGTGTCCACAGGCGTGATGGTTTCATCTTCATCGTAGAACAGGTGTTGGCCGCGGAACACTTTCTTGGCCAAGGAATTGCGCAGGTAGTTGGGGTTGATTTGGTACACCTGGTTGATAGCGCGAACCATGCCGTCCACATAGATGGGAACTTCGGGGAGCTGTTTCTTGTTACGAGCTCGCTTGAGGATTAGCAGCAGCTCCTGGGCGCGCCCTAAGGCAAAGGAAGGAAACAGAACTTTGCCCTCTCGCTTGACCACCTCCTGCACGGCGTTTACCAAACGCTCTTCCTCAATGCTGCGGTTAGCATGGAGATCGTCGCCGTAGGTGGATTCCATGATGAGCACATCCGGGCGCAGTTTGGGAATGGACGCACCGGCCACAGTGTGTTGGTCGACCACCGAAAAGTCTCCGGTGTAGAGAACCGTTCCTTCCTGTCCCTGCACGTAGACCATAGCCGCCCCAGCGATGTGGCCTGCGTTGTAGAACGTGACCGTCAGTTTATCTCCCGGAAAGGGAGCAAAAGGGTACTGGGGCGAGTAGCAGACGATCTGATCCAGCATAGCGCGCACATGAGCCTCGGCATAGATGGGGATATCCGCCTCATTGCGGTCCATGATCTTGAGACTGTCATAGAGCAGCACCTGTGTCAGGGATTTACTGGCGTGTGTCATGTAGATGCGCGCCTGCGGGTACTCACGGCTGAGTATGGGTAGGGCACCAGTATGGTCTAGATGCGCATGACTGACGATAATAACATCGGCCCCACCGAGCTCTTGGATCTGCTTCAAATTGGGCAGGGGGTCGTGGCCCTTCATCCGGATACCGCAGTCTAAGATAATGTTTTTGTTGTCGATGCGAATCAAGTAACAGCTGGCACCCACCTCACTGGCACCGCCGCAGAACACAACTTTCATAGCAAATATCTCCTCCAAGGAACGGGTGTGTTGAGAGTGTACTCCGGAACAGGTCGGCGAATCCCTCTCGTGATATCACCTTCGTTAAATCCAAGGCTCTCTTGGCAGCGTTTTGTCATACTGCCCTCGGGGCAGGTGACGGATGGCAGCCCCACCGCCGCCGGTGCGCTGAGATCACTTGGGCCACTCACTTCCAAAGGCTGACGATCCAGAAATCTTCTGGTGCCCAACCGCGTTGTTCGGCCTGAGTCCGGCAGTACCTGAGATAGTCCTGCCACTGGCTGTTGTCCCAAGCGGCGAGGCGGTCAGCCCAAAGCAGATCGGCCAAGATGTCTCGGCTCAGCAGCTCTCGGCGGATGATGGCCTCTGTGAACGCCTCGAGCACAGAATTCAGGCATGTCTCCGCCAGATCCAGGTCCGTGCTTCCCGCCAGTTCGTCCAGCCAGGGCAGCACAGACGCCACATCAGGGTCCAACTGCGCAAACGCCCAACGGAGATGAGTTCGCCAAGGCCAATACTGACGACAGATAAGAAATCCGGTCGTCAAGGAGGTTCGCAGGATCTCGGCCGTAAAGATAGATGACTCCATGGACCGTCGGCGTAGAATTGTCTTTCTCCAGTCCGACATATCCTCCTGCAGCCTCAGAAGATTTTTCACGAGTCGTTTTCGCCAAATGGGCAGCGGGAATAACTGCGGCGTCGTTGCCTGCCGTAGTTTGGCGAAGGTCTCTGACGCATCCACAAGAACAGCGTTCTTCTGGATCTGGAACAGCTGCTCCACGGCGATTTCTTCCCACGGTTGGTCCGAGCCGTCCTCGAGAAACGCATGCAGACGTCCCAGCCATGACATGGGATGAACCACGATCTCAGGATGGTCGCTCTGCTCACTGGTGGTTGTCAAGAATCGTGGAATATCGTGAATCAGCATTAACTGAAGAGCCGCGCCATCGGACTGCCAATGTGCATCATCGAGCCAGATGACAGCGTCCAGATCCGAGTACTGGTCGGCAATGCCCAGGCCGAAAGAGCCCTGAAGTTGCACAGAGATGTGACCCACCAACCAGGGAAAACGTTTCGCAATCGCGGGAAACACAATATCCGAGAAGTACGCTGAAACACTCTTGACCATGATCCACAGTCCCTCCCAGCCTCTTGGCTGCACGCAGTTTTGTCACTCCACATGCCAGCAGCGATCCTTCGGAATACGTGCGCTGGCAGCTGGTGTTGGTCAGCACTGTCAGCGGTCTGAGCAGCGGGCATTGCGGCTGCGTCGAATCGTCCCAAGGCCGCCTGCGCTTAAAGTATACCAGAAAGTCACCGGGAAACACATCTCTGTCATGTGCGGGAACGTCGAACATGGCGTTCGGTGATGTCCGTGCGCAGGAAGGTCGGCCCGTCAGAGCGAAGCCTACGCAATAACATGGCGGGAAGCGCAACCGCTCCTCGAGCGAACACGTGGCTGCGCAGATTCAGTCCGCTTCGCCAGAACACCAGTATGTGGAGGTTGGAACGATGCTGAGAATCACAAGCTACAATATGTTGGGCATGACCGGATTCCCCCGGGAGGAAGCCGAACCCGTTATTGGCAAACCGTCCAGCGAAACGAACATGCAACACTTCAGCAAGGTCCTGCAGGAACTGGAATCGGATATCATCGCCATTCAAGAAGGTGTCCCGGCGCAAACCATCAACCGCATCGCCGGCGCTATGGGGTTCAACGCGGCCACCTTTGTTTCGCCGTGCTATTGGCCTGGCCATGTCCTTGCCAGATACGCCATTCTCGAATCGCGCACGTTCAGCCATTCCTCGCCAAAGGCAGAGAGCAGACCTTTGAGCCGCTGTGCTGGTGCTGCTCTGCTGCAGATCAACGACGATCTTCTATGGGTGCTGAATCTACATCTCTATCCCCATGCTGAAGAAGCGCACCGGCGCGATGAGGAAAGCCCGCTTTTGCTGCGCCAAGTCCAACGCTTACTGCAGGAGACCCCGAACCTGATCATCCTTGGAGACTTTAACAGCAATGTTCAAGAGACATTCCACCAAGAACTAAGAAAGGCTGGCTTCACCAACGCTCTGGCAGAAACAGCCAGTATGAGCTTCACAATCCCATCCATCGGCAGCGGCCGGGACATCCTTGATCACATATATCTAAGCCCGTCGGTTGGATCACGACTCGTGACTGCCCATGTTGTCAAGGACCGAGGCTTCCATGCCGCTGATGCGAACTCGGGAACTTGGGTACATTCGGACCACCTGCCAGTAAAGGCTGAGTTGAACTGGAGTTCGTCCTCATGAAAAACGCAGAGGCCAATGCGAGGCCTCTGCTGTTGACGACATTCTCGGTTTCCGAGAGCTCTAACTCTTAGTGACGCGGCGTGAACTCCCGTGATTTCTTGGTTCGGCAAGTCTTTGGTCTCGCTTGGGCTGAGTTCTCTACGCTACATCCTCAACTGCTGACAAATGGCTTCTTTTCCTGTTTGCAGAGGCGCATAATGGTATCCTTGCCAGTGATCACCGCGATGGGCAGACCACCTGGCGGCTGCAGCCATTGGCCGCTCAATACCATGTTCTTTAGGCCCTTGATCTTCCCATTGTGCATCAGTTCTTTTCCTTGAATCGTCGGCCAGAAACCCATAAACGCACCACGATAGGCATTGCAGTAGCGCTCATAGGTTTGGGGAGAAACGACATCCAAGAGCTGCAGTTTTCCCTTCATGTGGGGGAACCGCTGTTCCATGGCGCGGAGAACGTTGGCTCCGATGCGCTGTTTCTCCTCTTTGTAGGCTTCTCTATCCTTGATCAGGTTTTCCCAGGCATCTAGTTCCGGCGCGAACTGGTTGATGGCAAAGGTGATGACCGTGTGTCCCGGAGGTGCAAAGCTCGGTTCATACCCGTAGTGGGTCATCTGCAGGTACTCAATGGGCTTACCATTTTCGTTAATGTCTAGGGACTCCACGGGGAACTTGAGCGTCCGCGGGATGTCGTCCATGGTGCCTGCGAAGCCGACACCCACGTAGATGTTGGAGGCCAAAGGATAGTCCTTTGGGTTGCTGTAACGTTTCTGGAACTGGGGATCGGGATACCGGCCTTTGAGCAGCCTTTCGTAGAGAACATGGGGATCGCAGGCAGCCACAAAGAAGTCGCCGTCGAAGGATCTGCCATCGCTGCAGATCACCTGGTTGACTTGACCCTGCTCCATCTTCACATCCACTGCTTCGCAAGATGTCTCCACGGTTCCACCCAACGAAACATACTTCTCAACCATGCGCATTGCCAAGGCCTTGGAACCACCAACGGGGATGGACGATTGGTCGCCGGTAAAGGTACCCAGGGCGAATATGATCGACATGGCAATATCGTTGCCCTCCGGCAGAAACGATGCAATAGCCTTGCGCAGGGCTGGGTGTTGGAACGTGTTCGCCAGTTGATGCAGCGTCATTTTACCGTACTTTTGCATCACAGCTCCTGCATCTTTCACAGAAAGCATGAATTTGATCTTGTCAAAGATGTTCATCATGTCCTGCGGTTTGTCCACGGGCATCGTAAAGGAATGCAGTTTGCGGATATTCTGGCAGAGCTCCTGAATGGCATCAGCATCCTCCGGTGAAAGGGCAAGCCAACTGGCCTGCAGGCGCTCGAGATCCCGGTAGAAGTGCACCGTGACTCCTTGATGCTCCACAGCCATAAAGCTCTCCGGATGATAGATCTCGACGCCGTCGAGCGCACCCACGGTATCCCACAGCTGGCGGAGGGGCGTCCCTTCTTTGGTACCCACCAGCCAGTGGATGCAGCCATCAATGTGATACCCGTGACGATTCCAGCCTGTGCATTCACCACCAAGAGTGTGGTGTTTTTCGATGATTGTACTGGTAAATCCATTCTTCTGGGCAAAGATACCGGCGCTCAGCCCCGCAATACCTCCACCAATAATCACAATTCGCTTCAACGTATGTTTCCTCCGTTTCGTTTGTGGTTACCTGCAATGACAAGATCCGCCCCTGTGCTCATTAACAGATTCTCTGCTTCGTCTGGTCCCAGCCATTTGGGAACGTGCCCATTGGCCAAGAGCACCATGAGTCCCGTCTGGAAGGCTCGCATCACGAAAACCAGCTTTCTGCGTTCGTCGTCCGTCCATGCGCGTAACTCTTCATCATCAGCCAAACCTGTCACTAAAGCTTCATCCACGGCTTCATAGTTGGCCAAGTGTGGATTGGGCTTGAGGATAAGTTCGCGCACCAGGACGGGATACTCTCGGGCGAACTGCAGGCTGGCCTTGCCGAGGTTTTCGAAGGGGCTTTTCCCGGACTGCTGGGCGAGAATGCTCGCAGAGATGGCATTGACCCTCTGCATTACGGCCGCGGCCAGATCATCAATCGTCTCGAAGTTGACGTAAATCGGAGCCACAGAGCATCCCAGCTTCGCCGCAACACTGCGGGCTGTGATGGCTGCAAAGCCTTCTTCTTGGGCGATCTCGAAGGCGGCTTGGACGATGTCACCTTTCGTGTATTTTGTCTTGGGGGGCATATCCTCACTCCTAAAGAACATTTGTTATGTAACTTTAGTTATATAATAGTCGCTATTCGAACCCCTGTCAAGTGTTTTTTTGGGGTTATGGGTGGGTTCCGAGACCCGGTGTCGAAGGTTCCCTACGAGGAATGCCAACAACGTGCGCCATGGATACGCCCAACACGCAGAAAATTGGATGACTTAGGGGTCGAAGCGACCGTCGCGATATGCACCCGAGGGCTGTGTTTCGGTACACGGACCTGACCCCTAACGGGTCGGCAACACGGCACGTCACTTTGGTTAGGCGGTCGCTAATGGCAATACCGCTCCTCGCGCCAGCCCGCGAGGGCACTGCTTCGAAAATGGGCGGTGAAAAAGGCAACAGGAAACTAGACGGTATGATTTGCTGGGCAAACCTACCGCATGAAGTTGAGCATGGCAGTGTACTTTGCCAGCTAGGAGCCGGATGCCTTTACAGGCACTCTCCTTCGGCCGTCGCAGAATGCGCGATCGGTGCAGCGATCTCTTCTTTGATAAACTGCGTCACGAGCTCCTCCATACAGGAAAGGAGGGCACCGAATCACGCTGCACCAGATCACTGGGTCAATCTGCCTCACGGTTTCTGGACACCAAGGCCCTTACGACCTCTTGCCGCCGACCGCATCATAGGGTTCTTCGAGCCCATTTCCATAGTTCATGGCGTCGGCTCACTGACATGGGCGTCTGTTCCACAGAGCAACATTCGTGGTTACGATCGAGCGCGAGACGCCGTTTATCAGGCGCGTCTCCGAGGAGGTCCGTAAACGTTGGGCGTGGAACCACGCCTGCTAGCCCGGGCGGCTGGGCGTCCCGGCTCGGATGTGTCTTGATAGACGCTTATGGTATGGGATGCATACGAGTTACAAATTCGTTGGTTCGAACAGGCATGATCCGGGAATCCTTCTCACGGAAGTTCCAGTCAGCGAAGTCCGGTGATTCATGGATTGCATTGCCTGACGCATCACTGATGAAGAAGGTGTCGACTCTCTGCCAGATTGTGAACAAGCGCGGAGCTGCTGTTGGATCCAATGTGGCGGAGAACTCTTGGGTAACAGTCGTTTCCGTCCATTCGCTGACGGTCACTCCTGTCGTCGACTCCAAACTATTGGTGAGATTCCGATACACGTCCGTCAATCCCCACTGGTCAAGGCTCTTCAAGATCGGGCTTGTACCCCAGTGCAATGTCGTGGCCTTGTTCTTGGAGGTGCCCTTGGTGACACTCTCAAAGTATTTGGCCTCGGTACCGGGATCAAGGTCAGTCTGCAACAGCAATTCGTAATGCGTTTTAACGGACATGTGAGGGAGATAGGGTAACGGTTCAATGAGCGGGTCGTCGACATACCTCGAAAACAATCCTCCGTGCCAGTCATCGAGTGGGTATGGATCACCATAAACCGAATCTAGAACCTTGCCGTTCTCGACATAATGGGCAGCGGTTTGTTGTTTGCTTAGCCACAACGAAAGGTCGACTTCCACCGAGATTCTAAAGGCATCTTGAAGCGGTTCTCCTACGTGCAAATAGGCATCCGTCGTTTTGGGATAGTAGTACCGACCGTCCGGATCAGGCGCCTTCGGTATTAGGTCGTGAATCGGGTGGCCAAGCAGTGCTGGGTGAACAGCAATCGTAGCCGTTGCAGTTATCTCACCCACCGCGGCCTGAATGACGACGTCTCCGACATAATCCCAATCCGTGGCGATAAACTTAGCCTGTTGGGCTTGTGCACTTAGGGCTCCATGTCCACTGAGAATGGTCCATTCCGGGGTCACAGACATAGCTCGTCCGTTTTGACTCTTTCCTTGAGCGTGCAATGTCAGGGCTTGCCCTCCGTCGATCTCACTAACGCTCGGACTGATTTCGAGTTCGGCAAGGGGGCCGACCGTCAGGCAGCCCGAGGCAAAGATCACGACACTCAGTACCAGAACCCACCAAGCAACCGGACCACGGAACAGTCTGGTTCCACACATTCACAACACTCCCTTAACACAGACTTGAAGTTCTTCCTATTAATTCCTTTTAGGCTCAAACATTTCCTTCAAACTTTTGGAAAAATGCAACCTTTGACTCGCCCAACAAACATCCTGGAATCAGATTACAGGGAAATGGGCCGAATGTGTTTCTCAGTTAACCCACCTTTGCCACACCAAACGCAAAAAGCGCCGCTCCTCTGAGCGACGCCAAAACCCCGGAAAGCTTTATGAATAGCCATTGTAGATGGTGGGCCATCGGGGACTCGAACCCCGGACACCCTGATTAAGAGTCAGGTGCTCTAGCCAACTGAGCTAATGGCCCACTGTGGTATACTTGTAGTGTATCACAACGAGAACACTTTTCAAGGTGCTGCTAGCTGCTGCCCCTGCCCTCACCCGAACCCTGCTGCCAACATCAGCTTCGCACACCGTTTGGTACTTCATAGTGAGCGTTCTCAACCATCTGTGATACGTTCAATGTCAGAGCCTTTCTGTCTTGCTCAGGCAGAAACTCTGCTGCCGCGCTGCGATACAGCGCATTCCAAAGAACAGGTGGTGTTTGCATTCGCTATCGAATCTTCAATGCCTTGCTACTGACATTGGCCGCCCTCAATCTTCTCGACTATGCCCTCACGCTGCAGGCCCTTTCCCGGGGTGTTCCAGAAGGAAACCCTCTGATGGATGCTGCACTGGAACTGGGCATTTTCCATTTGGTCAAAGCCGCTCTGCCCACGGCCCTCTTGGTATTGACATGGCTTTTCAGCGACCGGATTAGGCGGATTCGAGCACCCATCTTGGTCCTCTTGACTGTAGCCGTAGCGGTGTACCTGGGGGTCACTGTCTGGCATATCTATGGCTTGTTTTTCGGCCCGGCCGCATGACTGCCTGAGCTATCGTGACCACTCGGAGCCACCGTTGCTCTTCGCGAAGCATCGGGACCGGCCGCTTTGTGCCGCATTTCTGCCCAAACAAACAGCGGTAGTTGGGAAGGACAGGACGGTCACGATGACGAACACATCCAATATTCAACCGAATAAGGACTACCAGATATTTCTGTCTCTTCGTTTTTGCGACCCAAGTTCGCGAGAACGCCAGGATGGAACCAGAACCATCACTTTGTCCACTAGATCAAGGAGGCGATCACATGCGGCGAGCATGGAAGACTGGATATTGGATTTTCGTTGCGATTTTCGTTATGCTGGTGTTTGCTCCATTTGCAGTGGCTGCGGGCGATTCGGCGGAACAGGCCACGCCCATTCAAGTGAATCAAAGCTATCGAGGTACTGTCAGCGGCGATAATCGAGCCGATTGGTGGTCGGTGAACATACCCAGCAATCACATTTTCTATGTAACGGTTCGGTCGCAGAGTGGATCTGGGCGAATGCGCGTTTGGCTCTACCATGCGGAACGGTCAACCCAGAGTCTTGCTAATGCTTACGTTGACAGCGGCACCACGGAAGCTGTTCGTTATCCCGTGGGACCAGGCACCTATCTCGTAAGGGTAGACCAAACCCGTGGCGACACGGACTACGAGTTGACGGTTCGGGCTGAGCCGCCGCTGCTTCCCATGGACCCTTTGCATAATCACTCGGCTGAAGACGCCCAACCTATGCCGGCCAATGGCGCGGTTACCGGCAACTTGGGGCACTACATCCACGATGTTGGTACCGAAACGTCAGACTGGTGGTATGTGGATGTGGCGGCAGATGCCCTGCTCAATCTATCACTGCGCATTCCTGACACCGAAGGTAGAGCTCGGATGTGGCTGTACCACCCAGAGCGTGCCAATCAAAGTCTCGCCAACGTCTACATCGATGCGCGGGATTCGAATAGCATTTCGTATCCGGTGACAGCAGACCGCTATCTCATCCGTGTCGATCGGACATCCGGAGACTTTTCCTACGAGTTGTCCAATGTGCAGGATCGAACCCTGCTACCGCCGGATCCCAAGAATAACCACAGCGTGGAAACTGCTTTGGATACGACAGTGGGCCAGCGAGTCACAGGCAACCTCGGCTACTACCTCTATCCCGTCGGAACCGAAACGGCAGACTGGTGGCGGCTGCATGTGCCAGACATGGGCCTGCTCCATTTGGACCTGCGCATTCCTGATGCCCAAGGGCGGGCCCGGATGTGGTTGTACCATGAAGACCGCACGAATCAAAGTATCGACAACGTCTATGTAGATTCCGCAAGTAGTGAGCGCATCAGTGAGCCGGTCAGTCCTGGCACCTATTATGTGCGGATCGATCGAACGTCTCAGTTTTTCTCGTACGAACTGCACCCCACTTTGGACCCCGTGCTGCTGCCAGCCTCACATCCTGTGGCCGACGAACGGGAGGGCGCTGTTCCTATCGCCTTAGGCGAAAGTGTCCGCAATAGTCTGGGGCATTATGGCCAGAATACCAGCCAGTGGTGGCAGCTGCGTGTGCCGGCAGCTGGAACAGTGACTGTGAATGCTTGGATCCCAGATGATACAGGCCGCGGCCGTTTTTGGATCTATGAGGGGGACTCAACCAACAGTCTTAGGAACATGTACGTGGATGGCCAAGAGGCCGGGAGTTTCACCGTCGAGGCTGATCCAGGCACTTACCATATCCGTGTCGATCGTACCCGCGGACATTTTTCCTACCTGCTGACAGCGGTCCAGACAACCGGTGAGTCTCGTCCAACCTTTGTCACCATGTATCCAACAGCGGGCAGCCGCGATGTACTGCCAACGGCGTCGATTACCGCCGTGTTTGACCGGCCTTTAGCCGGCGCCAGTATAGCCGATACTACGGTGTATGTCCAAGACCAAACGGGACGTCCGGTTGCGGGCACCATCCTCCATGAGGGCAGTATGATTGTCTTCACTCCCGCACGCCCCTGGGAAAGCGGTCAATCGTACACGCTGGCGTTAGGCAGCGAGCTGAGCGATCCTGAACGGGTTACCCTGGGCCAGACGGTCAACGTGGACTTCGCCACAGCCGGTGCCCCGGAACCCGCACCACCGACTGCGGATGTGACGGCGCCAGCCCCTGACATGCAGGCGTTCATGGATGCAGTGGCAGCTTTGGCTGGATTTATTGAACGGGCCGAACAAGCGCAGACCATGCACCCCAATGTACTAGCGGAACTACTAGCCATCCTGGAACAGTTCCGGCAATCACCGCCGGAGGCGGCCGTGGTCGACCACGGCCCGTGGAGTACCGATCAACTCTTTGCAGAGTTGGAGAATGCTCTCCGCAGTGGGCGCCTCAGCGACGCCGATAAGCAGCGCATGATTCGCATGCTTACCGAGCAGTGGTAGCGACAGGACCTGACGACAAAGGGAATTACGACAAAAAGAAGCTTCCAGACGTGTTCGCGTCTGGAAGCTTCTTTGCGTGGCATCATCGATTCCATGCGTTCTGCCCTGCGAAATAGCGGTCGGTCCTAGGGATCGACCGCGAAGACCCTCCTTAGATCAGCAGGCCTTCGGGATCGTTCATAACTCTTCGGAGTCGCCCGCTCCCATGGCCCAGCGGACTCCGTTGACGATTAGGCGGCGAAACATCGGGTGTTGAAAGGACTCCCGGTTGTGACCTGGTGCCAAATACACAACGCGTCCTTTAGCAAAGCGGTGGGCCCAGGCGGCCGGCCAGCGGCGCCCTTCATACTCGTACTCGAGAAGCAAGGTGCGCTCCGTGAATGGATCCAAGTCGAACTGGTACGGCTCTTCACCCATGGCAAAGTCGCTGATGCCCTCTAATATGGGATGTTCCGTGGCGGGCACGCGAAACTGCAGCGTCTCGTAGGGTGGATGCATCGTAAAGATGCCGCCAAACATCTGTGTCAGTTCATAATCGGAGACAATGATCCCGTTATGCAGGCATAACATGCCACCACCGCCGGCCACAAAGGCCAAGACAGCGTCCACCAGCTCCGGTGTACTCTTGGCCTTCCAGCGATCGGCATAGGTGATAATCAGATCATAGGCTGCCAAATCATTCCTAGCTAGGCCGCCATAATCCTCCGTGCACGTCAACTCCACCTCTTCAGCGAGGATGGTTCCCAGCTCGGCGTCAATCGCTGTGAAAGGATGCCAATCAGGATCGGTGTAATCCCCGAATGCGATGGCCTTCCTCTTTGTTCTCATGGGTCGTCACCTTCCTTTGCTGCGGATGAGTGTTCTTTCTACCAGGGCCATAGCTTGCCTTCATGATCAATGAACGTCGGTTCATCGGCGAGATACTGCTGCCGCTGGGCAATAATGTCAAGGATCTGCCGGGCGGCTGTGTCAGTGGGTGTTGCTGCTTCATGATTCTTGCGGCCCGTAATGTAGGACTGCAGGAAACCTGGATGAATGACCAGCACCTGCCCACCCAGGGGATAGATGTTGTTGTGCACAATGGACGACTGCATGTTAAGGGCTGCTTTGGCCATACAGTAAGCGAACCAACCCCGGCGGTGCGAGCGCTTAATGCTGCCCGCTTCCGAAGATATGTTCACGACTAACTTGGTCTCGCTGTTCATAACCAGCGGCAGCAGGGCATTGGTCACCCGCAGGGGTCCCACGGCATTGATGTTGTAGACATGCTGTGTCCAGTCAAAGTCCAGATCGTCAAAGACCGTTAAGGTGTTATCTTTCCCTCCGGAAATGCCAGCATTGTTTATGAGAATGTCCAGGTGGTCCGTTTGTTCCTTGATCCACTGGGCCGCCTGCTCCACGCTGGCATCTTGGGATACGTCGAGGGCTACTAGTTCCAGCAGTCTGGGACATTTCTGCTGCAGCTGCCCTAATTCCGGCCAGTCGGCCATGAACTGCCCGGCGAACACCCGGTAATCCTGCTGTAAAAGCTGCTCCGTCAAGTCCAAACCCAAGCCGCGGTCAGCACCGGTAACCAATGCTGTCTTCTGCATTGCGCTTCGCCTCTTTCTCTAGGTTGTTCCCGCTATCGAGGTACTACTATGATGACCGGTTCCCCAGATACCACCTGGAAACACCAATGATCCTGGCGGTCGGTTAGCCTTTGGGCCTGACCTTGCGCGACGCGTGGTTCGGGCCAATCCTTGGCAAGCTGCACCACCCCAGACGTTCCCGGCGGCAGTTCCACCTCAACACGCAGCAGGGCCTCGGAAGATTCCGTAGTCCAATGCACGTCCACACAGCCGTGGGGCGTGGGCACGCGCCCGCGGCACCAAGTAAGATCCACAGGCTGCGGCGCAATGAGAATGCTGTTCCACCCCGGTGTCAGGGGTCGCACGCCTAGGACATAGGCGGGGAGAAAATAGCCGGGAGCCGCCGACCAGGCATGACAGTGACTGCGGGTCCAACGGTCTTTCTCAAAACCAGGGAACATCTCCCAGCAGGTGGTGGCGCCGCGGTCCAGCATCATCCCCCAATATTTGCGAATCCACTGGACCATTGTTCCGTAGTCACCATGTTTGACCATACTCTCGAAGGTGAAGAACATCATAAAAGGCGATCCGATCTGGACCCAATTCGGGGGCGCGTCGGTCACATAGCGCCGGAGAAGCTGTCGGCGCTCACCTTCCACGCAGTCACAGAGATAAACCACCGCATTGGTCTGCTGGCTGATCACCGGCGATAAGGAGCCATCTGCATGCAGACTGTCGGCAAAGGCTTGTTCGCCAGCGTGCCAAAGATACTTGTTCATAGCTTCCTGCACCTGTTGGGCTGCGGTGACGAACTCACGGTGTGTCTTGGGGTCACCCTCAGCCACCAGGGCCGCCGTTGTCCGCAGCGCCTTGACCAGCCACGCATTGAGGTGGGTGACCACACCGCGGTTCGGCGTGTCCATCCCGGCCCAATCCAGCATGTTCCAAGCCTCAATGGCGAAAAGACCTTGGTCATTGATGTGATCGGCCAGCAGCGTCCGGCATGTCTGCAGAACCGCTGGCAGTACCCGATCCAGAAACGCTTCATCGCCGCTGAATTCATAGTGCTCCGCACAAGCCAAAACCCAGAGCAGACTCCACGTACTCAAAATGTCCTGCCAACCGCTGGGCACCTGGGATTCCGGTAGACCCGAACGCTGCAGAGACGGCACAACCAACTCCAAACTGCGGCGGGCCAGACGCATATCCCCATTGATGTAATAGTCGATCAAGGCTTCGTTGCGGGCATCGCCCACCCAAAAGGCCTGCTCATAGGCGGGACAGTCCACGAATGTGTCCTCGGAACACAGACGGCTGGTGTATTGACACATGGACCAAATGGCATTAAGACGGGCATCCGATGCTTCGAAGGAAGGCTTCGTATCCACCGGATACGTATTCAACAGGCAGCGCAGTTCGTGGATATACAGGGGACCCCGCAGACTGCGGATGGTCAGCAGCGCGTAGCGAAAGCCCCGCCGCACGTGGGAACGAAAGCGCTGACGGCCGTGGTGGGCTGTGTAGCGCATGGTATTGTTCAGTCGTTCCGTAAAAAGCCAGCGTCCTTCCTGGATCCCTTCAAAGCAGTTGAAGTCCAGGATCGCGCCATCGGGAGCTGATAGCTCAAACTCCAAAAACCCGACAATTTCGCGGCCGAAATCCACCAGCAGCTGGATGGGCTGGCCATCCGGCCCCGGATAGACCACTGTATCCAGAGCATGTCCGGAGCTTAGGTGCTCCGCATTGACAACGTAGGGTTCTCCCATGGTGCCAGGGCGAGCATAGGCGGTCTCAGCAAAAATGCTGCCCAGAACAGCCTGCTGCGGAACGGGCTGCAGGGCGTCGATCAGTTCCCGTTGGCTGGTGATATCATTGAGATCACTGCCCTGGCTGAGCCTTTGGATCCAGGTCTCTGCGGACGGCTGCCCAGCGGCAGATTCGGGTAGATAGGAGAATGCTGTGAAGCCAGGGGCGATGGCCCCCTGCAGGGACCGCAAGCTGAGGTCGGCTTCACTCCAAAACACCAAGGGCAGAGTGAGGTCATGCCACTCACCCGTGAGGTCAACGACCAATATGTTGTTGCCCGGGCGCAGAATGACTTTTTGAACCTGGGCGGTGCCCGCATCCAAAAGCTTTCCATTCAAATAGACCCGACCACCACAGCCATATACTGGCAGTGAGTGCCATTCCAGAGACGCATGATCGTCACAGTGCAGATTACAGACCAGTGCACCTGTCAGCTGCTCCCGATTGGCATCCCGTTTGGCCGGCCGGTAAAGGTGCCGCAGGTCCACGTTCCAGGCATAGGGCGTGGTCCGCACGTAGAGGGAGCTGGTCAGCGCTTTTGGGTACACTGGTTCTTCTGTCAGGAACGGGATGTCCCGCGGAATCATGGCAGGCCAGGGCTCCATCCCCACAGGCCCCTGCACGGCAGCCATGTCCCAATGGGAATCATCGAATTCCGCATACATCCAGGAAGCCGGGCCCTGCGTCAGATCCTGCCGGGCATCGAACTGTTCCTCAAAGCCCAACTGGACACAAATGCGAGGCACGTGCCTCTGATAAGCCGGATGGGTCGTGGTACGCCAAGTGTCGTCGGTAGCTGCCAAGGTGGATGTACCCGTGCGAGCACAGCGTTGATTCACCTGACAGAGCAAACCCGGCCGTCCGGCAATGTACTGAAAGTTAGATACTCCCAGGTAATGCACCAAGACAGCTAGGGTGTTCTCGCCTTCGAGCAGACGGCCGGAGATGTCATAGGTATCATAGGTCTGCTGCCAAGGCCAGCTGCGGGGAGGGCCTTGGCCGAGGCGTTCACCGTTGAGAAACACCACATAACGGCTGTCAGCGGTGATGTGAAGCTCGGTCTGAGCACCGAGCGCCTGATGTGCAAACGAAGAACGAAAGACACGGTACTGGTTTTCGCTGTGATCCGCGGTAGATCCCCAGATCCACTGTGCTGTCCATGTATCATGGTGTTCACGGGCCATAAACGTGATCGCCTCCTTCGGCAGATTCCAGTCAACCATCCCCGACAGCGGGCAGGTTCCATTTGGGATTCCTTGGGTCAACGGCTGCCCCGCCCTCGGAAGACAGCCGGGCTCAGAGCAACCGATAAAATTCCGCGCTAGCACTGCAACTGCTTTGCTCTTTCGCCGTCAAGTATGCAATAACCTTCGTATATGCATGCCAGACGCGGCAAAGGCGCCCGTCTGCGAGCGCCCTGCAAGGAGTTGTGGAAATGCCGGTCAC
>PWMW01000258.1 GCA_003559095.1 Clostridiales bacterium
AACTGCCCGCATCCTCGCAGAGGCCTTCGGCAACTATCTCGGTTGGTCGGTGCACCGCCACGAAGGATAATCCGCCCGCCCAAAGGAGGAAACTGAGCAATGACTACCTCACTGCACGTCTCTGCCAACGGACGTTACCTGCAGGATGCCGCTGGTCGCCCCTTTTTCTATCTGGGTGACACAGCGTGGGAGCTGTTTCACCGCCTGGACCGGGAAGAAGCCAGCCATTACCTGCAAGATCGCAGCCGCAAAGGTTATTCAGTCATCCAAGCGGTGGTATTGGCTGAGATTGACGGCTTGACGGTGCCCAACCCCTATGGTCAGCTGCCCCTGGACAACATGGATCCGGCCCAGCCCAACGAAGGATACTTCCAACACGTAGATTTCATTGTGGACGAAGCCGCCAAAATGGGCCTGTACATAGGCATGCTTCCCACCTGGGGAAGCCATTGGCAGGGTTCGCAGGAGCAGCCGGCTATCTTTGATGTTGCCAATGCGCAGCAATACGGCGAGTTTCTCGGTGAGCGTTACAAGGATAAGCCCATCATCTGGATTCTCGGCGGCGATCGCAACATCCGCTCCGACAAAGAGCGCCGGATCATGGATGCCTTAGCCGCTGGCTTAGCGATCGGTGACCAAGGCAGGCACCTCATTAGTTATCATCCCATGGGACCGGGCAGATCCAGCGAAAACTGTGCCGAAGCCAGCTGGCTGGACTTCCACATGTTCCAATCCTCGCACGGTGCCCATGACCATGACAACGGTCTCTTCGCTGCCGCCGATTACCAATTGGAGCCGGTCAAGCCGACCTTGGATGGTGAACCTCGCTACGAAACCATCCCAGTGGGCTTCTATGTGAAGCAAAACGATTGGCGGGACCGCTTCGACGACTTCGATGTCAGGCAGGCTGCCTATTGGTCGCTGCTGGCTGGCGCCTGCGGCCATACCTATGGCAACAACAATGTCTGGCAGATGTGGACCTCGGAACGCACGCCTCGGATCGGTGCCAACACGCCGTGGCAGGAGGCCCTGCAGCATCCTGGGGCCTGGCAGATGAAATACGTGAAGCGCCTCTTCACAGCGCGGCCATTCCACAAACTGGTTCCCGATGAGCAGTTGGTGGTCAGCGGACCGACAACGGGCGGAGCCAAGATCCGTGCTGCTGTCGCCCACGATAACTCGTTCGCCCTGGTGTACTCACCTTACGGCGAAAGCTTCACGGTCAACAAGAGCCTCATGCAGCAAGAGCGCCTCCGAGAAATCTGGTACGATCCCCGCTATGGCGTTAGCTACCCGCGGATGGCGTCACCCACCAAAGGCTTTCAGACCTACACGCCCCCCACGTCTGGCCGGGGCCGCGATTGGATACTCATTCTCGAAGACGCCGCCGCCGAGCTTCCCCTGCCGGAGTGCAGCGAATGACCGCCGAACATCGAGGTTAGAATCGACGGTAGCAACCAAGCGTTTCAGATAAGCGAAAGGCTCCCCCCAGATGGGTGGGAGCCTTTCGTTTGTCCTAGAACGGGCAAATGTCACCCGTAGTGGAGCTGCAGCTTCGCGTACAGATCTTCGAGCGTGAACGTTCGGTCCACATAGTGATACCAGCGCAGCAAGCGTTCCGTCTGGACATGCGCGTAGCTCATGTCTGGATTCACGTGAGGAGCCGGCCGCATGGTATAGCTGTATTCATGATCATCCAAAAGCAGGCTGACAGCTGGCGAATCGCCCAAACTCCACATCTCACCCTTGGGCCATTGCGGAACATGGGCCAGCTTGTGATTGAACTCCACCAACTGGTCAAAGAGATACCGGCCCACCCGGCCGTAGGGTCGAACCTTAACAGCCAACTCGGCGATGCTGACGCGCATGGTCGAATAGACATCCCGAGGCACGATCCAGAGTGGAATGGACGACCGGAAGACGACATTGGCCGCATGGATATCATTACCCAAATTGAATTCGGTCTCACCATCCGGCCAGGCACCACAGCCGATCCAGATGGCGGTCAGCTTATCTGCAATGGCCGGCTCCTGCAGATAGGCTGTGGCCAAGTCGGTAATGGGTCCGAGAAAAATGACGAACAGCGGCCGCTCATCAGAGGATGTCATGGCTTCGGCGATGATCTTGGCGGCGGCCTCTGAAGGCTGCGGCGTCAGCGTGTCCGGCAGCGCCTTGGCTGCTCCCTTGGATACGGGAATCTCGTCCTGGAGATCCATCAATTCCAACAGTTTAACCACTTCGTCGTAGCTTTCCTCCATGGAATGCTCTGTACGATGGGTGCCAAAATGAGCAGCGGCAATGTCCTTAATCAGCAGGCGCGGACTCAACAGCGCCTGGACAAGGGCAAACTGGTCATCGGCTTCATTCTTGGCATCGGTATTGATGATCAAACGAATCTTTTTCGATTCGGGGACTGTGAACAGCTCTTTCACCTAGCATCGCTTCCTTCCTTTGCGGTCAGCCTCGTCGGCGTCCACGAGCATTGATCTTGATCTTCAGCGTCTCGGGAGACCTGCGCAGAACTCAGCAGCAGAAGCCGCAATCCCATCGGCATCCAAACCATAGTGGGCCAGCAGTTCCGTCTGCGATCCGCTGGGTGTCGCTTCATCAGCTATGCCCAGAATGCGCAGGGGGCACGGGTGGTGCTGACCGATCAACTCAGCCACTGCACCACCCAGCCCACCCATGACGCTGTGTTCTTCCACCGTGATAATGCCTTTCGTCTCCCGGGCAGCCCGCAGCACCGCCTCCCGGTCCAGCGGCTTGATAGTATGCATATTGAGGATGCGGGTCCGAATCCCCCGACTGCGCAGCTGTTGTCCAGCCGCCACCGCTCCCTGCACCACTTCGCCCGTGGCAATGATGGTCACATCATCACCACCGGCCAGGGTCATGGCTCGGCCCCACTGGAAGCACTGGTTACCCGGCGCATAGACTGCAGCCACTGGGTTTCGCCCCAAACGCATATATACCGGTCCTGTGTACGCAGCAATGGCTTCGGTGACTGCTTCGGTCTGCGTTCCGTCACAGGGCGCAATGACTGTCAGATTGGGGATAGCTCGCATGACCGCAAAATCCTGGAGGGAATGGTGGCTCATTCCTAGGGCGCCATAACTGACACCTGCGGAAATCCCCACAAGCTTCACATTGGTATCCGAATAGGCTGCGTCGACCTTGATCTGCTCAACGCTGCGCATGGATAGGAAACACGCCGGACTGCAGACCAAGGGCACAAAACCAAAGGAGGTCAGCCCGGCAGCGGCGCTGACCAAATTCTGCTCAGCAATCCCCATCTCAATGAACTGCTCGGGCAGTTCATCCGCAAAGGCGTTCAGGGTGACGGAGCCGCGGGAGTCCGAGACCATGGCCATGATCCTCGGATTGGCTCTGGCCAAGCGCAGCAGCGTTTGGGAAAAGGCTTGTCTAGTTGCCATCCCTTTACTGGCCACGGGCATTCACCTCCTTCTCCTGGGCATCCAGTTCCGCTTGGGCCTGCAGGTACTGCTCCGCGGACGGTACCCCATGATGCCAGCGTGCTTGGTTCTCCATGAACGAAATTCCTCTGCCTTTGGTTGTTTTCGCTAACACCAGATGAGGCTTTTTTGGGTTTACACACCCAAGGGCGGCATCTAGTTCGGTGAAGTCATGACCCGCCACTTCGGAAACAACCCAACCAAAGGAGCGCCACTTGTCAGCCAGTGGCTCTAACCCCATGACCTCCTCGGTGGATCCCGAGATCTGGAGGCCGTTGCGGTCAATAATAGCCGTCAGATTGTCCAAATGGTAATGGGAGGCAGCCATAGCCGCTTCCCAAACCGAGCCCTCGGTTAGCTCCCCATCTCCAAGCAGCACAAACACTCTGGCAGAGGATTGCACCCGTTGAGCTCCGATAGCCATGCCCACACCCACGGACAAACCGTGGCCTAAGGATCCTGTGTTGTGTTCAACCCCCGGCACTTTGATGTTGGTGTGACCAATGAAACGTGAACCAAAACGGCAAAAAGTGTTCAGTTCTTCTTGAGGAAAGAAACCCAAATCAGCCAGGACTGCATAGTATGCCTCCACGCTGTGACCCTTGCTCAAAATAAAGCGGTCCCGCTCCGGCCAGCCGGGGTTCTGCGGATCGATGCGCATCACACCATAGTAGAGGCTGAT
>PWMW01000338.1 GCA_003559095.1 Clostridiales bacterium
CAAAGGTATTGAAACGCACGGATGGTACGATGCCTCCACCTTGAAAGAACCCTATCGCATTGAGGGCAAGAAGACCATGGGCCTGGAGATCGCCGAAGCATTCCGCTGGGACCTTCCAGATGTTATCTTGTATCCTGCCGGCGGCGGGGTCGGTCTCATTGGTATTTGGAAAGCATTCCAGGAACTGCAGACCATGGGATGGATCGCAGGCCGCATGCCCAAGTTGGTAGCCGTCCAGGCGGCGGGTTGTAATCCCTTGGTTCAGGCCTTCGCGGCGGGCGCCGAAGCATCGGTCTTTTGCGAAGAGGCACAGACAAAGGCTTCGGGCTTGCGTGTCCCGAAAGCTCTGGGCGATTTTTTAGTTCTCCGGGCCGTCCGCGAAACTGACGGGTGTGCCGTAGACGTGACGGATTGCCAAATGGCTGTGGCCATGCAGACCTTAGCGGCGAAGGAAGGGATGCTTATCTGCCCGGAAGGGGCGGCATTGATCGCCGCCACGGAAAAACTGCGCCATCGGGGTTGGCTGCAGCAATCGGACCGCGTGGTTCTGCTGAACACGGGCAGCGGCCTGAAATATCCAGAATGGTTGGATGCGACGCTGCCTAAGGCGGAGATCGGGCAGACTCTCTAGCCAGGCTTTGTCTATCTAGCAAGCGGCTGTTACCCGCGGGCCCAACTCAGCGGGGGCCGAGGGAGCCCTTGGATCTGAAGGGAGTCCGTTCGCGTCGGTGCGGCGACTAACTTTGCAGGGAGCGTCTGCGCAAGGTGGTGTTTTTGCATCGAACCCGATGGCTGAGAACGCCGGTGGGAATGACGATGCTAATTATGCATAAAATGATCGAAGGCACTTGTTATTGGAAAAGTAAGAATCGAAAATCCCTGACTATTGCAAAGAATCCTTGAATTATTAGTGGTTAAGTTATATACTATCGGTGCGGATGGCAGCGGTTTCCTTTTTGGATCACCGGCATCGTCTAGCATATGTAAGGTGGGCTCAACATATTGCAATTGTGGCTGTTCTAAAAAGAAACGTAGTTACTATGTATGTTGTAAGTCCGCCTTACGAATAAGGAGGTTGTGGCATGAACAGGAAGCTGTTGATGGTTGTGTTGATGGGGGCAGTTGTTTTGGTTACCGGTTGTATCGGGGGCGGTTCCAGCTTACCAAGCTTGGTAACCGTTTCGGGGACTCTGCAGTATCAGGGCGACATGGAGGATCCTTGGGTGACGGTGGGATTAGGTGTACATGCTACCATGGTCCAGTTTCAGCCAGCGGCAACAGAAACGAGCGGAGGTTTGATGCAGCATGCCGAACCACTGTGGGAGGCCCACTATGAGCTGCAGGTGCCACGGGGAACATACATCCTTTGGTTGTCTGGCTACGGGTTGGCTGCCAGTCCCCAGGAAGTAAGTGTTACGGGCAACCAGACCGTCCATGTTCACGAGATCTCACAGATAGGCATGGCGGCCACAGGGACGTTCTATTTTGTGGGCCAATATGCAGAAATCTACGTAGACATCTGGGACAGTAGTTTTGAGACGGCTTCGTTTAGCATTGTTGATTCATCACTCAGCCAGTCGTTTCCCGCCTTGTTGGACTACGATTATCTGGACGTTCCGTTGAGCCAGGTGGAAGTGGGCAAAAACATTTTCGTTGAAGTGCAGGCCAACGGCCAAACCTACTACCTGCCAGCTTTGTTCATCGACGCTCCCCGAGCGATCAACTTCGCTCGCGACCAGACCATCCCCCTGCCGTACACTCTCCGTTGGGAGGAAGTAGCGTACGCCACAGATTACCACTTTGGGATGGCTATTGGTACGTGCAACTGGGGGACGAATCCCTGGATGTTTCATAATGAGATGGAGCTGCATGTCCCCAATCAGCCGGAGTATTATACCCAACCGGGCCCCAATATTCCATCTTGTACAATATCGCTGTTCTCGTACAGGTATGTGGGACCTGAAGGAGAGGAATGGTTGGCCGCATCAGCCCGCCGCGATTTTCCGGGAATCTGGTTTGCCCCACCCCTTGATTAAGAACGCCAGATAACGAAGACGGATGAGCATTGGCGATACCAGCCGCCGCTCATCCGTTTTTCCGGTGTGCCACGACACATAGCTAGGCGGTGAAAGTCCGCTATAGGGGCTGGCAGTGGCCAACCATTAGCCGAGCGCAAGGGTGTCCATCGCGAAGTGAAATTTGAAGGAAGCGTCATGAGCAAATTCCCGGCCCGAGGAACACAAATCGCATTAGGCAGCCGAAGTGGGATGAGTCTGCCAAACAAGACGAAATCCAATCAACTGCACTGACACGAGGTTTAAGATGTGACATGTATATGGGAGGAAAGCTGCTCGCAAAGGGTGTCTGCGGAACAGAGAGAGTACACAAAACCCAGCAGCAAATATGCTCTTTCCCTGTCCCTTGGGTGCGTTCCAGCGATCCCCTGTCTGACAATGGCAACAAGAATCCGTTGTTAGATGGATGTGCTATCTTGGGTGATTGCCCTCGTCGGGAAGGGAAGCGGGAGTTTGGCCAAACAACCGTAGAACTGACTTCAACCCGACGAAAGCCAGGGAACACAGTCGACCAAGTGAGCAATCCGATAGCGGGGCTGTATGCGAAGAGGAAAAACAACTCTTCCTGCGTCTGTTGCTGGGCCGAAAAAAGGTGAAGCTGTGAAGGCTAACTTCAGCGCCAAGCGCCCAATACTCGCCGTCAATCATTTAGATACCATGGAAAGGGTCTTCAAGGCGCTCCATGAGTTGTCCGCCAGCCAGGATCTGAAGCCCGTGATGGATATCGTACGACCCTGGATTCGGAAACTTGCCTTAATGGTTGGTTAAGGATGCCGTTGGGTTTGAGATGCCCGATTCACTCGGGTAGCCACTGGGAGCGCTGTGAAAGCCTAGGGCAAAGGGCGGGGTCGTTCATTTCTGTTTTCACATTGTTTTCTACAATGGCTTTACATTCTCCCGTCGCTGCCAGCTGTGATCAGAGGCGAAATAACTTAGCAGGCATCGGATGTACAGCCTCTGACCGGTACATCAACAAGAGGGGTATGCACCATGCGAACGAGGGGATTGCCGTGTTCACATTGATGGCGCCTTTGGCAGCATTGGCCTCGCTAACTGCACTCTCGCGCTCTGTCGCTCCGAAAAACGGGCACTCTCCTCCATGATTCCGCCTGCAATCTTCTCTTGGTTCTTCTTCATGGGCGTTCTTCACTGTCACTTGGCGGGGTGACGGTGGCATCCCAAAGCATTCGATGCTACCTGGAACTGATCCAGCGGAACCCCGTCGTCCTTGTCACGAAGGATACACGGTTCCGGTCCCCCATTTTCGCCGCAACCAAGATATCATAAAATTAAGAAACAAAAAACAATAATTATTACAAAAAGTGCTTGCAACTCTTGCCGGGTAGCCTTATACTGCCTCTACGGATATCGTAAGGCATTTGGAAGATATCTGACACAATCGTATTACCTGTAAGGTGTTCCCAACGTGTCTAGCGTGACGACTCGTCTTATAAAAAACGAAGTTACTAGGCACGTTTTAAAGCACCGCAGGAACTAAAAGGAGGTTGTCGTATGCATAGGAAGTTGCTTCTTCTAGCTCTACTGTTGGCGGCTGTCGTAGTCACTGGATGCACAGGTGGCAGTGGTGGTTCGGGAACATTAGGTTTGGTGACCGTGTCAGGCACTTTGCAGTATGAAGGCGATCTAGACGAAACGGTTGTAACCGTGGGTTTGAACGAGTATGTCACAACGACCGAGTTTGAACTCACAGCGGCCGCTGGACATACTGCAGAGACCCAGAGTTCGGAGCTACTGTGGGAAGCTCACTACGAACTCCAAGTGCCACGAGGTGAATACACATTTTGGCTGTCTGGATATGGGATTGCAGCCGATACCCAGGAACTGAGCGTCACAGGAAATCAAACCGTGAATGCAGGCCCAATTTCGAAGATTGGCCTTGCAGCTACAGGTACGTTCTACCATGTTGGACAACATGCCGAGATCTATCTAGACATTTGGGATGACAGTTTTGGCTCCGCCACGTTCAACATCGTCGATTCATCCTTCAGTCAATCGTTCCCCGCTTTGCGAAACCACAACACCATTAAAGTTCCTTTGAACCAG
>PWMW01000368.1 GCA_003559095.1 Clostridiales bacterium
AACAAAAAATATCTGCAACATGGAAGAAGTTTCGACTCCTTCAGCGCTTTGACGGGTATCAATACAGTATCGCTTCGGCTTAAGCAGCCCCCGTCGAGCGTAAATTAAAGGCCTTCGATCGCCCAGCGCTGGCGCACTATGGCTAACGCTTTGGCGTTTCGAGGGGGTCGCAACCTCCATGTTGCTCCATGGAGAAAATCCGTTGTAGTCTTAATAACTTTCATGACTGTTATGGCAGCCATGACCGTGGGTGGCAGCGCGGGAGCACAATCTCTTCCGCAAGCGGGCAGTGCGCTTTTGACGATGCCCACCGCTGATCTTATGCTTCCCGGAACGTTCCAAGGGTCGGCACAGTGGTTTGACGGCCGTGGGTCGTTGGGGGTTGCTGTAACGCCGTCGGACATGGTAGAGTTGGCGGTGGTCTCGTCAGTGGGTCACGGTAACCCTCTCGGGTTTACCGGTAAGGTGCGGCTTGCTGCCGAAGGGGATGTTGTCCCCAATACGGCTCTGGGACTGGCTTTGCTGCGTGAGAAAGTATCCGTTTTTGGTGTTATCAGCAAAGAATTGGGGACCCCCGGTGTTCGCATCCACGCTGCCTTCGGGACTGAGGCCTATCAGCGAGGTATGGTTGGCTTTAGCGCCGTCTTAAATCCAGTGGTGGTGCGTCGTCCGGATGGGTTTAGCATGCCTGTAACAACGGTTGTCGTTGAATACGATGGCCAGGGCGTCAATGGCGGTCTCAAGATGCGCCTTTCGGATAACGTATCAACGCAGCTGACCTTGGCCAACTTGCGAGCTTTGGGTTTCGGGGTCCAATATCGAACACGCTTTTGACAGGGATATCTGCGACACCTGTGACAACCCCGCGAGCATTCGGTTGAGCATACTGCGATTTCGAGGATTCAAAAACTGAGCCAAAACCGAGCTTCGCCATGGCCGGATGACATGGCTGCTGGGCTGCGTCGGTGATTACTGTCAGCTCTGCGTGTTGGATGACTTCTGGGCAGCAGGCCTGGTGGACGTGCTCTAATATGCAGAGCTGTTTTTTGTACGCCGAACCCTGGGGAAGGGGGCTTCCGATGGAACTTGAACGGCCAACCGCAGCTCGGGGAAGTCTTCCGTTAGGGGCTATCCTTGATTGGTATATTTTACGGGAGTTTCTGGGTCCGTTCTTTTTCAGCACCGCGGGCTTTTCGGTGATCCTGCTTAGTGGACTGTTGTTCGAGTTAACGGATCTTATATTTGTCAAGAACGTCGCCGCCGGGACGGTGTTCCGGATGCTGATGTACCGTCTGCCGGCGCTGATGGTGATGACGCTGCCCATCGCTGTGTTGTTCAGTACTCTGCTGTCCTTGGGTCGTCTGAGCCAAGACAGTGAACTGACGGTCATGCGCAGCTGCGGGGCCCCTTTCCGCAGATTGGTGGTGATCATCCTCTTAGCCGGTTTAGGTGTAAGTGGCTTAACCTTCATGGTCAATGACCGCGTTGTGCCTTGGGCTAACCAAGAGTTTGAGTCCATGCTGCGGCGGATCATCTTTGAAGAAGGTCGGCCGGTGGTGGAGGAGAACGTCTTCTTTCGCGCCGGGGCAGACCGCTATTTTTACATTCGGCGCATGGATCCTTCAGGCGAGCTGCACGATGTCATGATCTACGAACTTCCAGAGCGTGCAGGTTTTCCCACCTTCATCCATGCCCGCAGCGGCTCGTATCTTGGTGATACGTGGACGCTGCATAATGGCGTGCATCGCGAAACCGATGAACGGGGGTTCACTGTCCAGGAGGCTCGTTTCGAAACGATGATCCTGCAGACCGATGAACGGGCCGATGTCTATTTTGGCACGCAGAGAACCACCGATGAAATGAGCCGCCGCGAGTTAGCGTCGCACATTGAGCGTTTCCAGCGCGGTGGCTTGCAGGTGCGGTCCTTTGTGGTGGATTACCACATGAAACTGGCCATGCCCATGGCTTCGTTCATGTTTGCCTTGTTCGGAGCGCCCTTGGCCCTCCGCAGTCGGGGTGGCCGCGCTTACGGGATTGCGGTGAGCATTGTGGCAACTTTTCTTTATTATGTGGCTTCATCAGTCAGTCGGTCCTTAGGAGTCAATGCTGTTTTGGATCCGCTGTTGGCTGCGTGGATCACCAATGCAGCGTTTGGTGCAGTGGGTGCTGTACTCATAGCAGTGTCCGATGGTTTGCGATAAAGGAGGCAGCGACCGGTGCGGATCATCTATGTGGTCTTGATATGTGTTCTATGTACTTCCGCAGCGGCGATGGCTGAGCCTGTTCGTATGGAAGCCGACGGCCTCGGGCGTTATGATCCGCAGCGGCAGCTGCTGATCGTGGAAGGTCGCGTTACCCTTTGGTTCGAGGGTCTGGAGATATCCGCAAATACGCTGCAGTGGGATATGCAGAAAGATACCTTGTTGTTTCAAGAGTCGGTACTGATTATCGAAGATGATCTTGAATTGGAGAGCGACGCCTTCCTCTACAACCGTCGCGATGGTACCGGGCAGATCACCAAAGCTTTTACGCGGATCACAGCCGACGCCATCGAGGGGCCCGTGTTCGTTCTGGGTGAGTCCATTCGTCTGACAGAAGATGCCTATATTGTGGATCAAGGACGCATTACCACCTGTGAGCTGGACCGGCCGCACTATCATGTGGCTGCTCGCAGCATCGAAGTCTACCCTGAAGATCGGCTGATCATCCGGGGTGTTGTATATTATGAAGGCAGGATTCCGCTATTCTACTGGCCCTATGTGGCTATACCGCTGCGCAGCGATATTCAACAGAACCAGCTGGCGCTGCCGCGCGTGGGTTACAGCACGGAAGAAGGATGGTTCCTCAAGAACACATACGGGTATTACTTTGGTCCTGGTGCCTTTGGAACGTTGTTTTTGGACTTTTTCACGCGGCAGGGAACGGGGATTGGATTTCGGCACAATTACCTCTTTGCTGGCCTGGGGTTGGTGTCGCTGTATGCGCAGCCAGCCGATGAGCATTGGCGTCTGCGCTGGGAACACGATTGGCAGCTGGGAGATTGGTACGGCAGTCTAGCGCATACAACCCGTCAGGATGCCCTGACCAGTGGCCTGCGGCTGCAGCAGGAGAGTCGAGGAACACTGTATTATCGGGGATCGGCTCTGCGTTTGGATGCCGAAGCGAGCTTCCGCAGTACTTCTGGAACCACGGAAAGTCAACAGTTTTCCGGGAAAGGTCAGGCCAGTTATGTTGTGTCCCAAGCCTTGACGGTTTCTGCCGATGGTGCTTACCAGTATCGCCCCGAGACGGAATATCCCCGCATCATCGATTATGCGGGCAGGGCTCAGTATCGTGAGGGGCCTCACAGCGGAACACTGCTGCTGCAGCAGCGGTTCAACCCGGATCTTCTGGATGATGATGCTCAGCCGAACTGGAGCAGTGTCAACCGTTGGCCGGAGATCACATACAGCTACCGCGGATTTACTGCGGGCACGCTGGAATTGGGCGTTGGTCGTTTTACGCAATTCCCAGCAGACGTCAGCTCATGGCGTTATGCGTTGGGGTTTGACCGAACTCGACAGACCTGGAATCCTTTTCAGGGTGCTTCGGTTACGCACACGGTCCGGGCCGATGCGCGGCAGTACTCTGCGGGAAGCAGCTATCTTTCGTTGAACCAACGACTGCAGTGGCGCCAAACGCTGCTGGCTAACGTCACGTCGACCACCGTCTACACTCGCCGGGATGTATGGGGCGAAACACCCTTTGCCTTTGATCGCTGGCAGGAACAGCAAGTGCTGACCAGCCACATTAGCTACTTCACACCCCAGTTGTCCCTCTCTCTCCAGGGCGGATATAACTTCCTCACAGAACGCTATAACACGGTGGTGGCCCATCTTCGCCAGCGGCCGACGGCGGCTCTGCGCTGGGATGTCTATGCCTATTATGATCTCAATCGCCGAGAGATGGGGAACATTGCGGCCACTGCCCAGTATCGTCCCACAGAAACACTGGATGTCCAGCTGGGTGTGCGTTATTCGGTGAGCGATGGAACTTGGCAGCGGGTCGATGGCAAGCTCAGTGTGCCTTTGGGAGAACGTTGGACATTGGATTTGGATACGATATACTATCCCCAGCAGGAGCGTTTTGCCCGAGGCGGTGTGGGTGTCACATGGGACCTGCACTGTCGTGAACTGACGCTGCGGTATGATCACGTGCGTTCTGAGGTTTGGTTGGAATACACATTGAACGCCTTTCCGACCCTTCCTATTACCTTCGGTACTGGTGAAACGACGAGCTTGTTCAGTCTGGACGATATCCAGGATATCCTGGGTGTTCCCGATGAGGCTAGGTGATGAACTTGCGACAAAAGTGGCTGCCGGCAATGGTTCTTTTCTTTGTGGTCGGTTCCGTGGTTTTGTTTTTCGCATTGGATGCTGCCATAGGTCCTGGAGAGCAGAGCACCGATGAGCGCCGTCCACCGGTGATCACGTTCGAAGATGCTGTTTTGGTCGGTCGGCGAGACGGTGTACCTCAATGGGAACTGCGAGGCTCACATATGGTCACAGATAACGATGACCTTGTCATTGGGGAGCTGCATGAACTGCTGCTGCTGCAGACCACTGGGGTGCCGTATCGAGTTCTCAGCACATCGGGGCGTTGGAATGCGCAGGACGGGGTCCTAGTTCTGCCCCAGGCCACCAGCATCGAAAGAGATGCAGACCTGCGGGTGGAGGCAGGCAGTTTTCGCTGGCGGCGCAGCGATGGCATGACAATCTTGGAGGACGGAGTCCGGCTGTTCCAAAACCGGACCGTAGTTGCGAGCAGAAGTGCGCATTTTCAACCCGACAGCGGCTGGTACACAATGTTTGGCAGCACCGAAATTTCGTGGACGGAAGGGGACGAAAGCCTGTGAAACGATGGTGGATCGGATGTTTATTGATGGTCTTGCTCTTGGGAGGTGCTACCACAGCTCGGGAAGGGACAATGCACATTGAAGGAATTCCCGAAGATGCCAGCGGTGGACGCTACGATACCCAGGCCAGCATTTTCTATGGCGATGTTACAGCTTTTCCTGAGGCAGTAATCAGCGTTTTGATGGACGACACGGAAATCCGGGCCGTTGTCCTGGAGTGGCATACGCGTGATGATTACATGAAGGCTACCTCGGGAGTGACGGTCCTGCAGAATGACGTGACCATTACCAGTGATTCCATGGAATATTTTGGTGAATCTGACGAAGCTCATTTTCTCGGCAACGTCGTCGTGGAAATGGAGGACGGCCGGTTCACTGGGCAGCGTTTCATTCTCAACCTGGAAACCGAAGAAATGCAGTTCTTCGGTGCCTTCAGCGGGGAGTTTCGGGACTAGTTTTAGGGCGTTCCACTCCCAAACTCCTGTGAAGGGGCGGCTTTGGTCGGGCGTGGCCACGAACATTCCCGCTGAGGGGATTTCGCTGTTCCTGTTAAGCATACCAATACCACATTAGCAGTGGATACCTACGGCATGGACCTGCCATGGCACGGCCTTTGGGTTCAGGCAAAAAGCAGGAATCCGGCGACGTTTGACGAACTTGCTAGAGATGAGCCGAGCATGTCTCGGCTCATCTGGCAATTACGAACGTAGGAGTGTGAATGGGCATGTTGTCAATTGATGAGATCCGGGAGCGGCTGCCGCACCGATATCCTTTTTTGATGGTTGACCGAGTGTTGGAGTTGAACGAGGGGCAAGCAGCCGTGGCCATCAAGAATGTTACGATCAATGAGCCGTTTTTTCAGGGTCATTATCCGCAGGTGCCCGTCATGCCCGGAGTGATGATGATCGAGGCCATGGCGCAGGTGGGCGGCCTGGCGGCAGGTGGGGCCGGTGAAGGAACCATACCGCTGCTGGCTGCTGTGGACAAAGTGAAGTTTCGCAGGGTCGTCAAACCCGGCGACCAACTGCGCATTAAGGCCGAGATTCTCAAGGCCCGGCGGCAGTTGGTTAAGGTGCAGGCTTGGGCAGAGGTAGAGGGTGAAACTGTGACACAGGGAGAACTGACGTTTTTACTGGTTGAGGAAGGAGCGGCTAACCCCAATGCTACATCCTAGTATTATGCTGGTCAGTGGTGATAACGCCAGTGACCGCTTTGGCGCGGGTTTAGCTCGCGCCCTTCACCGAGCGGCACCGGATATTCGCCTTTTCGGTATCGGCGGATGGCAGATGCAGGAGGCAGGTGTTGATATCTTATACAACACCGCAGACCTGGATAACTTAGGAATTCTTGATGCCTTCAAAGGCGGCGCTGTGCTCAAACGGGTCGTTAAACGGGCAAACCAGATGATGGAGGAGCACCGGCCCATGGTAGTAGTGCAAGTGGGTCTGCCCGTATTCGACTATCGGCTGATGGACATGGCTCGTTGTAAGGATATTCCGGTGGTTTACTATTTCACCCCATTTAGCAGTGGATTTGGCAGTACAAAGCCCGAACGTCTGTCAGGGCTGATTTCGGTGGTGGCGGCCGTCACGAAAAGGGAAGCAGAGGTCTGGCGGCAAGTGGGGATCTCCTGCCAGTTCGTGGGCCATCCTTTGGTGGATCTTGTGGAGCCTGTCAGCCAATCCCAAGCTCGCAGACAACTGGAGCTGCCCCAAGATGGCCGGGTGGTAACGCTAGTTCCCGGCAGTCGCGATGTGGAAGTGAAAGCTTCCCTGCCGCTGCTGCTCAAAGCCGCTGCCCGAGTTCATGAGATTCTTGCTGATGTTACGTTCGTTGTGGCGCAGCCCCCGGGAGTGTCCAAAGAAAGCCTGGAGCGGGTATTTGCCCGGACAGAGTTAAGCTATGTACAGTTCAGCGAATTTTCATCCCTGGCCATCCAGGCTGCGAATGTGGCTGTGCTCCATGGCGGGAACTCCGTCATGGAGGCTGCGCTTTTCGGAATTCCAGCGGTGGCGGTCTATAAAACTCCGACGGCCACGTATCTTATGGACAAGATGCTGGAACGTAAAGCCCACTGGGCGCTGCCTAACATTCTTCTTGATGCCTCCGTGGTGCCCGAGCTGATTCAGCACGACTTCACTGAGGCGAAGACGGCAGATTGGATATTGGCACTGCTGCAAAACCCCCAGATGCAGGCCACGATGAAGCGTCGTTATATGCAGTTGGGCGATCAGTTGGGGCAGCCTGGATCACTGGACCGGACGGCCCAGTTGGTGCTAGATGCGGCGATGCCGCAGAAAGAACAAGCGAAACGAGGTTAACATCCGTGGGAATGCAGGGAGTAGACCTTGTCAAACGATACCGCCGCAAAATGGTAGTAGATCATGCATCCATCTTTGTCGAACAGGGAGAAGTGGTGGGCCTGCTAGGTCCTAACGGGGCCGGCAAGACCACCACATTCGCCATGCTGGTGGGCCTTACCCGAGCCCATGGAGGTCGCATTTTCATTGATGAGCAGGATGTGACCGCCATGCCCATGCATGAACGCAGCAAGTTGGGGGTGGTCTACCTTCCCCAAGAACCATCGGTGTTTCGTAACCTAACAGTGGAGGACAATGTCCGCAGCGTTCTGCAGTTGGTACATGGTAGGATGGGGGCTGAACAGGTTCTCGAAGATATTTTGGCTGAATTTCAACTCTCGGCAGTGCGGCAGCAGATGGGCAACGAGCTATCCGGCGGCGAACGTCGGCGGACGGAGATCGCCCGAGCTGTTGCGGCAGCACCGCGCTTTTTGCTTTTGGATGAACCTTTCGCAGGCATTGACCCCATAGCTGTGGGGGAAATCCAGAATCTGGTCGGGCAGTTGCGCTCCTTGGGCCTGGGTATTTTGATCACAGATCATAACGTGCGCGAGACTCTGCGCATCACGGATCGTGCGTACATTATGCATGAAGGGAAGATCCTGGTGGCAGGAACTGCTGCTGATGTGGCGGTGGATCCCCTAGCTCGCCAGCACTACCTGGGAGCAAAGTTCCAAATGTGAGTAGAGCAGCAGCACTGTGGCAGTGTATTCATGCTGCGGGTTTTCGGGAAACGGATGGTGTTGGGTATGTATGGGTTGACGCTGATTTTGACGCTGTCGGTGATTGGTGGTTTGATTGCATATTTTGGCGATAAGATAGGGATGAAAGTGGGCAGAAAGAAACTGTCCCTGTTCGGCCTGCGGCCAAAACACACAAGTATCTTGATCACCATCTTTACGGGCATCTTTATTGCCGTATCTTCCATCGCTGTGCTGACCATTGTGTCAAATGATGTCCGAACGGCGCTGTTTCGCATGCGCGCAATTCAAGAGGCGCTGGCGACCAGCGAGGCCCAACTGCAGTTGAGTACCGCTCAAGTTCGTGATATGGAGACGAATCTTCTGCAGCTCAGTGCCGAACGGGACCAAGCTGCTGCGGATCTGCGCGAGGCCCTAGCGGATGTGGAGCGAGTTTCGCAGGAGTACGTTGCCGTGCTGGAAACCCTAGAACAGACCCGGGTTGAGGTGGAAGAGGAACGGCAGCGAGTGGAAGAGTTAGAACAGCGCCGAGCCACCCTGGAGCAGCGTTATGTGTATCTGCTGGATGGCTACGAGAGTTTGGTTTCCCAGTATGACCGGTTGGTGGATGAGTATCTGCGTTTGGAAAACAAGATGCGCACCGGCGACCTTGCGCTGCGAGCTGATGAAATTTTCCATGCTTCCGTGTTTGAAGGCGGCCGCACCATCGAAGAGCTGACCCAACATTTGACGACATTTCTCGAAGAGGCTGATCGCAGAGCTTTGGTGCGAGGTGCCCGGATGGAATCCGATCAAAACCTAGCGATTATGCTGACCCAGCAGACATTTGAACTGGCCGTGTTCAGTCTTCACCAGCAGACACAGCCGGTTGTGGTTCGGGCTGTGAGCAAGAACAACACGGTGGCCGGCGAACCTGTGGTGACCTATTTGGAGCTGATTCCCCACGAAAAAGTGTTTGACCAGGGAGAAGTGCTGGCCCATTCCGTGATTGATTCTTCCATTCTGCAGGAAGTGGATCGAGCGATTATTGACATGATAGGTTTGGCCAACGATCGCGCTGTGGATGCGGGTCTCTTGACTGTGGACGGTGCGGCCGTGGTGGTATCCGGCGAGCAGTTTCTGCAGGCTATTGCAGCGATTAAGGAAAGTCAGGGGGAGGTTCGGATTGAGGCAGTGACCCAAGCCGAAACATGGACAACGCAGGGTCCCATTGCCCTTGACTTAATTGTCCATTACCTGTAAGATATTGGTACTGGCAGGTTTTTGTCAGCACCGGATCCATCGCGTCCTTTGAAAAGGAAAATATTTTCGGTTTTGACTGGAAAACCCGGTGGAAGAAGAAGGATTATCCGAGCAGGATAGCGAAAGTAGACGTTAAGCTTAGTCTGCTTTCGTTGCTGTGACATGGAGCAGGTGGTCAGAAAGGAGGTGCACCCTAGGTTGCCACGACTGCCAAAAGCCACAGCACAACCGCTCCTGAGGGATCATGTCCGTTGTGAGGAAACATGGAGACTCACTAATGAACATCCCCGATAGGAACGGGCCTGCGCCCTAGCAAGCGCAAGACAAGCTGTAAAACTTACCAAAACCTTAGGGGGTAACAACATGAAACTGAAAAGCCTGATTGTTTTTCTAGCCCTGGCACTGGTTGCCAGTATGGCAGCTCCGGCATTGGCTCACTCGCACAACCCGTTTGCCGATGTTCCTGCTGACCATTGGGCCTACGATGCAGTGACCAAATTGGCCGCTGTTGGTTTGGTCGAAGGCTATCCCGACGGCACCTATGGCGGTACTCGCATGATGACCCGCTATGAAGCTGCTATGGTATTCGCCCGCACCTTGGCTCGCCTTGAGTCGCTGGTGGAAGCCGAAGTGGCTGCCGAAACCGCTGGTGTTAAAGCTCAGATTACAGCTGAATTGATGGCTGAAATCGAAGCTGCCAAAGCTGAGCTGACTGAACTGATCTACGCAGAATTGGCCAACCTGGAAATTCCTGTTGTAGAAGTTGAGCCTGTTGAGCACATTATCGAGCGCCAACCTATCGAGCGTCCGTTCCAGATGACCCCGGAAGCTGAAGCTGCTATCGCTGCTTTGGTTGCCGAATTGGTCAAAGAGGAATTGGCAGAAGCTAAGTTGGGCGTAGAACAGGTTATTACGGAAACAACTATTATTGAGCGTATCGTTGAAGCTGAGGATGCACTGACGACTGCTGATGTTGAAGCCATTGTGCAGGACCTTCTGGCTGAAGCATTGGTCGACTATGCAGCTCTGATCAACCGTGCTCTGGCTCAGAACGCTGAGCAGAACATGCGTATCGAAGCTCTTGAAGGTGACGTAGCTTATATCGATCATCGTGTCATGGGCCTGATCGAAGGTATCCGCGGCGATTTGGACGGGCTCGAAGCCGGTCTTACCGCTGAAGTGGATGCGCTGGCCGCAGATATGATGGCCATGTCCGAAGAGTTCTCCCGTGAACTGAATCTCCTGGGTGTCCGTGTGGATGCACTGGAAAGAGCAGTGGGCGTTCTTGACGGCCGTGTAGATGCTCTGGAAGAAGCAACAGCGGCTATGGCTGCTGACCAAGCTGCTCTCCGTGCTGACCATGAAGAACTGAAAACTGCTTTCGAGCGGATTCAGCTCTCCGGGAACTTGGATTTCAGCGGTAACTTCCGTGATGACGCTGTGCCCGATAACCTCTTTAACAAGACTTGGGGAGTTGGCCATGGAAGCACTGCTAAAGGTGCTTTGAACCTGCACGTCGCTGCTTCTGAAAGCACCGATGTTAAGGCATGGTTGAACTTTGATGGTACCAGCGACTATGCAACTTGGTCGCCAACGTCCTTCGGCGTTGAAGTTCTCAGCGATACCCCGATGCACCGTGTAGTTATGGGTAGCTGGAGTGCTGCTCAGGTTCGCGGTTACATGACTCCTTATGTCATGAATCCTGTGGATTCCTATGGTCTGCTGGGCGAAATGAAGCTTGGCGACATCGATGCTCAGCTGGCTCTCAGCAAAGAGCGTGTCGGTGCTGCATTCAAGTGGGGCTTCATGGAAATGGTAGGCCTGCAGGCTTCGATCGCCAATGATCATGAAGCAGGTACCAGTGCAATGATGGCTGGTCTGTATGGCGACATCGCCATGTTCAACTACGACCTGAAGTTCGCCATGGACAACTCAAAAGACATCTTCCGTCTCTTCCAGAGCGAAGAAGAAGTGAATGCCAGTTCCAATGGCGATGCAGCTCTTGACAATTGGCTGGTTGACGCCAAAGTTGGCACCGAGTTCGCTGGTGTGGAACTTGGCTTCAACTACATCATGGCTGCTGACCAGTTCGGAGAACTGAGCGGCTTGTCTAAGCGTCCTTTCGTATTGGACGAAGCATCTGCCAGCTGGCAGGCAGACGCCAGTGCTGAGTTCCTGGGCATCGATTTGGCAGGTACTCTGTATGGTGAAATCGGTGATGTCGTAACACCAGACGAAAATGGTGAGGATGCAAAAGGAAGCATCTTGACAGCTTACAACGTAACAGCTGGTTCCACGTTCGATCTGTTCGTACCATTGGCAGTATCTGGTCGCATTGCCGGTGCTAACCCGCAGACTGGTGATGCTGAGGACAACGAAATGTACCTGATGGGTAAAGTCGGTATTGACAAGATGGACGTATTTGCCGGTGTCAAGCTGAGTGCAAGCTTCGCTTACCACCAGAACTGGCTAGATGGAAGCTATAAGGTCGTTGGTAACTACACTGGCCGCGATATCGGTGTTGTAGGCGCTGGTTTGGACTACGGTTTCGACTGGTCCGGTGCTGACGTATCCTTGGGTTACAACTTCGAATTGGCTATGCCAATGGGTGAAGAAACACAAGCTGACTTCACCAACGAAATGACCCACACCGTCACGGCAAAGTACAACTTCACCAGTGACCTGGGCTTGACCCTGACCGGTACTCGTTGGTCACAGGCCCCTGCTGAAGGAGAAGAAGAAGGCTTCCGCTTGAACAACGTTCATGCTGGTCTGACCTTCAAGTTCTAAGCTCCATGCTGCAGTAACTCGAAAGCCCCTGCCCTGCAGGGGCTTTCGTTCTTTGGACTTCCAGATGCGTGGAGGAGCAAGCCTTTGTTGCCTGTCTTTTCGAGGCCCGGTTTTCAATGTCCCTACCCAGAAAGAGGTGAATCATGGATCGAGTCATTGCTCTGGATCCGGGCCGCATGAAATGTGGGCTAGCTGTTTTTGAGGATCAACTTCTTATCCGCAAGGCAGTGCTTCCCGTGGCGTCGCTGCAGGAGGAACTTCACTGCTGGTATACGGATACAGCCAAGGTTCTGGTCGGCGATCGTACTGGAAGCCGAAAATTTATCTCGGAATTGCATGAAATGTTTGGTATAATGAAGGAGGATGTGGTTTTAGTTGATGAGCACCGATCGACCATGGAAGCTCGCCGACGCTATTGGCAGGATAACCCACCGCGGGGTTGGCGGCGCCTGCTGCCAACGACGATGCAGGAACCCCCAGTGCCAGTGGATGATTATGTGGCTGTCATCTTAGCGGAGCGATATTTTCAGCGATTTCGCTCCAACTGACGGCAGGGTTTTGCGCAGCGCAGGCGAATAGTATTCTTAAGGAAGGACTCTGCAGAAAGGGGGAACACGGTATGGCAAGACGTCTTTTGTTTAGTGGTATTATTTTTATTCTTGTAAGTGTTGTGGCGGCTGCTGGATCGTTCTCCAGTTTCCCCGATGGGCATTGGGTCTACGAGGCCGTGGGCTCCTTGGCGGAAAGCAGTGTCATTGATGAGGACGTTCCCGAACAGCTGAACCGCTTTGAAGTAGCCCTGCTGCTTTCCCGGGCTCTGCAGCAGATGGAGCGCAGTGAGATAGACAGTAACCAACGATTTGGCGTGAGTCGGGATGTGTCACTGTCGGATATCGTGCTGCAGTACAATAAATCGGTGACCGCTGAGGAGCAGATGCAGACCGCCGATGTCGACTGGCTGAGGAAACTAGCATTGGAGTTCCGCACGGAACTGGAAGTTTTGGGTTACGCAGTGAGAGATGATGACACCGGTGTGTCGGCATCTCCGTTTAGCGCGCCCACCGGTTTGGGATACGATCCTGTTGTTCGGGAGAACCTGCGCCGACCGTATATGACCACGTCCGGGCAACTGCTTTTTGGTTTTCACTCCCCGGTGGCGGAGGAGCCCGAACAAGAGGTGGTCAATCGTGAACTTCGCGTGTTGCAGCCGGGACAAGTTCCGGATCTGAACGCAGGTTCCCTAGCCATGGTTCCATGGAACCGCCCTGAAGGAGTGCCGGTCAGTGCGGCTATCCAGTTTGAAGACGGGCCAAAAGTAGCGGAGAGCCGGATTCCCTTAGGCAGTGATCTTCTGCTGGGGGCGCGGCTTGTGGAAGAGCCCACCGAGGAAGGTTTGGGCATCGCAGGGGTGTCCGGACAGTATTTCATCTCCCCTGACTTTTCGGTGGAGGGAGAGTACCTTCAGAATACAGAGACCAGCTTTGGCAGTGGAGCTGTCAGCGTTGGTGCTACAGTACGTCTGGGGGATTTGGAGTTAGGTGGGGTCGTGCGCTCCGTGCAGCCAGGCTTTCAGGATATGTACGGATCCGAGAACCCGCTGGGTGCCACAGGCTATGGATTTTCGCTGCGGGTAGGGGATTTGGTACTCAACACCATGCGCGACGAGCGGGTTCTGTGGGACGCTTCCGATGAACGACAAGTGACGACCAGCCTTGATCTCAGGTATAATCTTCCCAACTCGGCTTCCATAAGTGCCGGTTTTCGGCAGACCGACAGTGATCTGCGGCCCATTAGTGAGTTGGGGGCACCATCCATGACAACCTTGGGTTTTGATCTACCTATACCTCAAGGACGTCTGCGACTGGGCTTGGCTTCAGAGTGGGGTGTTGAGGGCACCAGTGAACGCGGGGATTTTTGGGAAGCCAGCAGTGGCCTTACTAGGAGCGGTGAAAGCTACTCCCGGACCACGGCCACGGTAGGTCTGAGCTACGCGTTTGATGGTGATACTGCGTTCCAGCTGAATTACAAACTCATTGACTTCAGTGGATTTGATGCATCCACCGATGAGCAGAAGTCCAACATGGCTACTGCCGAATTTTCGATCCGATTCTAATACTCAGGAGGTATGCTTTCATGAAATGGTGCACTTATCCATTGGTTTTGATTCTGATGTTGTCGCTGGCGTCCATTCCGGCCGCAGCTAATGTCACGCCCCTTTCAGTGCTCACCGATCTGGAATATCTACTCTATGGTGATGAACAGGAAGGGTCGCTGATCAGCCGTGTTGCCAAGATGGAACAGCACATTTATGGAGATGAGCAGTCCGGTGCCATTATGGTTCGTATCGATCGCATGCAGCAGTATCTCCAAAGCACCATCTCCGACCAGGGCAGTCTCATGCTGCGCTTGAACATGGCTGAGTGGGGATTTCTGGCCAAAATCAACAGTAGTGAGCCACTCTTAACTCGACTGACCGGGATGGAGATGGCTTTGTTGGGCGAAGAGCAGTCGGGCCCCATCAAGGAGCGGACGGAAAGTCTGATGACCATGATTTGGGGAACGGCCAGCCTCGATGTGCAGCCCGTACAACTGCGCGAGGAAAGCCTAGTTCGGATCCGGATGCTCACTTCTGTGGACTCCGGTACGAACGAAGTGGGCGACATAGTACGGTACCGTGTAGTGGATGATGTGATGGTGGACGGCAGGATTGTTATCCCTGCGGGTCTAGAGGCCCAGGGTAGGGTGACGGAAGTGGTCAGTGCCGGTCGTCTAGGACGCGATGGGCGCCTGGTGATTGACTTTGGTCACCTAACAACTATTGATGGTCAGCGGGTATCCATAGAAATCTCCGAGCGGGCTACAGAAAAAAATACGTCTCTTGAGTTGGCGGCAGGAGCCAGTATGGCTGGCGTACTCCTGTTAGGCCCTATTGGCTTGGTCAGCGGCTATTTCATCCGTGGACGTGACGTGGAAATACCTGCCACAACGGAGTTTTACGTGGAAACATCACGAGCTCTGCGCACATCGGGTCTGTTGCTTCGCCCGGCATCGTACTAGGAAAGTGTTGGGCGTGAAACCACGTCTGTGAAATAGTCCCGCTAGAACACAGCACAGCAAAGGTTTGGCTGGTGGGCGGACCTCTGAAGATAACCAGGGAGCGGTGCTCGGCAGATGAGCGACCAGCGCCATACATTTACTGGAAAACCCGCCCCCGGGCGGTTTTTCTGCTGATAGGTCAGTGATTTTTTTGAGAAAGGAAAGGGGTTAGCTATGAAGGTTGAACAAGTGCCGCTGGCTGATGTGGTTTTAGGGAAGCAGCGTTCACGACGCCATATCCCGGAAAAGGGTCTCGAAGAGCTGGCAGAGTCGTTCAAACAGACCGGTATTCTGCAGCCGGTAATTGTTCAGCAGACCAGCGATGGGGGGTATCTGCTGGTGGCCGGGGAGCGCCGTTATTTGGCAGCACGGGCCCTGCAGCTGACAGAGATTCCGGCGGTGATCCAGAGTGCGAACCGCTCAATTCGCCAAGTGCAGCT
>PWMW01000034.1 GCA_003559095.1 Clostridiales bacterium
ATGGTGCAGCGCTTTGAGGTTCCCCAGTATGTTCATCGCAATCTGATTATCCCCATTGATGAGTACATTGAGAAGTACGAAGTGGATCTGGGCATGTTCTATGAATCCGAACTGGAAAGTTTCATTATTAACGACCAGGTTTGGACAATGCCCATGCCTACCGGTGGTGCCACCCGCTATATCTTGATCTACAACCGCGACATTCTGGCTGAGCTTGGTCTGCCGGATCGCGCCCCGGAAACCTGGCAGGAACTTTGGGAATGGTCAGAGATGATTACCGAGATGAACCCGGATGGTTCTCTGTCTCGTGTTGGCATCGACATGAGCGGCCCGAACCTCTTCCTGCCACTGTTGGCGTCCAATAACGGCCAGTACATGTCGGATGACTGGAAAGAGATTCTCTGGAACTCGCCGGAAGGTTTGGCGACTCTCAAGTTCATGGCCGAACACACAATCGAGGTTAACGGTGGTGCTGAGAATGTTGCCGGCTTTTTCACCGGAACCGACGGGGAAGCAGGCGGAGCGCCATTGTACACCGGTCTGCAGGCTATGGCGTGGCACAATGTAAGTGTGTTCTTCCACATCGAAAACCTGGCACCGGACCTCAACTACGGTGTGGGTCTCATGCCTCGCAATGCAGACAACCCGGATGCGTCTGGTCACGGGATTGTTACCGACGGTTGGGGCTATGTCATTCCCCGAGCTGTGCCCGAGGCGAAACGCGAAGCTGCTTATCTGTTGGTAGACTGGCTGACCACAAAGGAACAGGCTGCTGGCTGGTTCATGCTGGAGCAGATGCGGCCATCTCCGGTTAGAGCGTTCAATGAAAATCCTGAGTACTGGGAGATCAATCCCAACTGGGATATGGTATTGGCAGCTCTGGAAGCCGATGTTTCGGTTCCCATCAGCCCGGTCTATTTGGAAATCAACGCTGTGATTGAAGAGATGGTGGAGTTGGCCACCTATGGCGTGATGACCCCGGAAGAAGCATTGGCTTGGGGTGCAGAAGAAGCGCAGAACATTCTTGACGACTTCTGGTTCTTCCAATAGGCGTTTTCTGTAAATTGCAGGCAAAACCACAAAGGGGTGCGTTTCGCACCCCTTTGCACAGGAGGTAATGGCCCATGGCTGTGGCTGAAGGTCGGCGAGGCTATCACTGGCGCAAGGCTCTCACAGGATACGCGTTTATCTCGCCTTGGCTGATTGGGTTTTTGGCGTTTAACCTCATTCCCCTTATTGCGGTGTTCTATCTTTCTTTTACGAATTATTCCGTGGGCTCGGATTATCGCTGGGTAGGACTCTCCAACTATGAAAGGGTCTTCACGAGGGATCGCCTTTTTCCCATTTCCATTTACAATACGATCTATTACACGTTCCTGGCAGTTCCTCTGTCCATCACTTTTGGCTTCTTTCTGGCCCTGCTTTTGAACACGAAGGTGCGCGGCATGGCATACTTTCGCACGATCTTTTACGTGCCTTCGATTATGCCGATCGTGGCTACTACTATGATCTTTTTGTGGTTGATGCATCCGCAGTTGGGGGTGCTCAATTACTTCATTCGGGCGGTGGGCGGGAGTCCTGTTGCTTGGCTGACTAGCCCCGTCTGGTCAAAGCCATCGCTGATCTTGATGAGTCTGTGGGGCATCGGCGGTGGCATGATCATCTATTTGGCCGGTCTGCAGAATATTCCTGACCAGTTATATGAGGCGGCCACCATTGATGGAGCTGGTGCCGTTCGGCAGTTTTGGCACGTGACGATCCCGATGATGACACCGACGATATTGTTCAATCTGATCATGGGACTGATCAATTCTTTCCAAGTGTTTACCCAGGCGTTTATCATGACCGGTGGTGGGCCCTTGAACTCAACGATGTTCTACATGCTCCATTTGTACAATAATGCGTTTTCGTTCTTCCGCATGGGCTATGCCTCGGCGCTAGCGGTGCTGTTCTTTGTGACGATTTTGGTGGCGACGATTCTTTTGATGCGCAGCGCAAAGTTTTGGGTGCACTATGAGGTTGATTGAGAGGAGGTTACGGCATGAGCATAGAGTCGCCTAGGTCTCGTAAAACAAAAAAGACCATAACGATGACACTGTTGATCGTAGGCTCCCTTATAATGTTGTTTCCATTGTTTTGGACGCTTTCGACGTCGTTGAAGACTGTGGATCAGCTGATGTTGTTTCCTCCGCGTTGGATTCCCAACCCGGCGCAACCCAGTAACTTGGTGGAGGCCATGACGATCCTGCCGTTTCATCGCTATGCTAGGAATACTCTCACCATTGTTGGCTTTAACTTGGTGGGCAGTCTGTTGGCTAGTTCGCTAGTGGCGTATGGGTTCGCCCGGATGCGATTCCCTGGTCGGGAGGCTTTGTTCATCGTGGTGTTGAGTACCATGATGATGCCCTACATCGTGCAGATGATTCCATTGTACATTATGTACAGTAGGCTGGGTTGGATTAATACGTTTCTGCCGTTGATTCTGCCGAACTGGTTCGGGGTGCCGTTTTTTATCTTTTTGCTGCGGCAGTTCTTCAAGTCAGTGCCGGAGGATTTGGCGGATGCGGCTCGCATTGACGGCTGCAGTGAGTTGGGCATTTGGTGGCGCATTATGCTGCCGCTGTCGAAGCCGGCCTTGGCGGTCATTGGCATTTTTAGTTTCCAGACGCACTGGAACGATTTTCTCGGTCCCTTGATCTATCTGACGGATACCAATCTGCGGACCTTGGCCTTGGGGCTGTACGCGTTTCGAGCTATTCCCGGGCAGCTGCCCATGTTCCATTTGCTTATGGCAGCGTCCTTGATTATGGCACTTCCGGTACTTTTGTTGTTCTTCTTCGCCCAGCGCTACTTCATTCAGGGCGTTGTGCTGAGCGGAATTAAGGGTTGATCTAAGGTTGATTTTTTGAGGAGGGAATGCAGTATGGCGATGCGTACAGACTATGATGTGGTAGTCATGGGCGGAGGTCCCGGTGGGATCGGCGCGGCTTTGGGCGCTGCTCGGGCTGGTGCTTCGGTGCTGTTGGTGGAGCGGTACGGCTTTTTGGGTGGTGGTGCTACCGCGATGATGGTGAACCCGCTGATGCCGTTTGAGACCGGAGGACGCCAGATTATCCATGGTGTGTTGCAGGATATGATTGATCGGATGAAGGCTATGAATGCCTACGGCACGGAACGCGGACATCGTTCCTTTGACACAGAGGCCTTCAAGATTGCTGCTGAGCAGTTACTGTTGGAGGCTGGCGTGGATCTGCTGTTCCATGCATTCTTGGCGGATGTCCAAGTGGAGGGGTCTTTGATCCAATCCGTGCGGATAGCCACCAAAGATGGCATGAAGACGCTGACGGCGAAGCAGTTCATCGACAGTACTGGCGATGGAGATTTGGCATATTTGGCCGGTGCGCCGACGGAAAAGGGCCGTCAGCAGGACGGCTTGGCGCAGCCGATGACGCTTTGTTTCCGGATGGCCGAAGTGGATATTGAAGCTATGCCGCCGCGCAAGGAGATTTCCGAGGCGTACGTCAAGGCGAAGGCGGCTGGTGAGATCCAGTGTCCGCGGGAAGACATTTTGTTCTTTTTCGTGCCGCAGCCCAATGTGGTACACTTCAACCAGACCCGTGTGATTAAGCATGATGCGGTGGGTCCAGTGTCCATGACTGCTGCCGAAGTGGAAGCGCGGCGCCAGGCTTGGCAGATCGCGCACTGGCTGATCAAGAATGTGAAGGGCTTTGAGAAGTCATATCTGCAGAGCACTGCGGCGCAGCTGGGCGTGCGTGAGTCGCGCCGAGTTATGGGTGAGTACGTGATTACCGCCGAGGATTTGTTCGAAGCTCGCAAGTTCGACGACGTGATTGGCTGTGGCTGTTACCCTGTGGATATTCATAGCCCCGATGGTGAGGGCACCGTCATCAAGCGGATTCCTCCCGGTGAATGGTACGACATACCGTATCGGTCCTTGGTTCCGAAAGTGATTGATAACTTGCTGATCGGCGGGCGCTGCGTCTCTTCGACACACGAATCCCATTCGGCCGTACGCGTGATCCCGATTGTGTTCGCTATCGGGCAGGCGGCTGGTGTGGCGGCTGCGCAGTGCTGTGAGAGCGGTGGTATGC
>PWMW01000240.1 GCA_003559095.1 Clostridiales bacterium
CAGCAGCCGCTGTTGGATAAATTCCAGTATCTTGAAGCTGCCACACAGAGCTTTGCCGCTCAAAGGCCCAAGGCAAGTTCAGGGCCAGCGACGTAAGCAGGTTGCACATAAGCAGGCCCGGAACCTTGTGTTCCGGGCCTGCTGCTGGTATAGGGTATTGGATTCTCTGTCAGGTATTTCCACGAGACGCCCAGTCTCTTCGCGAAACAGCGCTTCATCCATGATGGCCGCGGTGGCCGTGGCTCCAAACCGCACAGCACCCACGGCACGTACTGCCAAGGCGGCGTCTAGGGTCCGGACACCGCCTGCTGCCTTGATGCGCATCGTAGGGCTGCAGGAATCCCGCATCAAGCGTAGATCCGCCAAGGTTGCACCACCGCTGCTAAACCCCGTGGAGGTTTTGATGAAGTCGGCTCCGGCGGCTTCTGCCAGCTGGCAGGCCCTGACAATCTGTTCTTTGCTGAGCAGGCAGTTTTCAAAGATGACTTTGATTAAAACGTCCTGGGCATGGGCGGCGTCCACCACAGCTTGGATATCCTGTTGGACGAAGGGGAAATCTCCACCTCGCAGACGCCCTATGTTCAAGACCATGTCCAATTCTTTGGCTCCCTGGGCCATGGCCTGCTCCGCCTCGAATACCTTAACGCCTGTGAGGTTGGAGCCGTGGGGAAACCCCACCACTGTGGAAACTACGACCGGACTGTCTGCCAGGAACTCCGCGGCCGCCTGAACATCGCAGGGCTTGACGCAGACCGTTGCGGTGCCATATTTCGCTGCCAGCTGGCAGCCGGCTTCGACTTCGGCCAGAGTTAGTTCGGGTTTCAACAGTGAGTGATCGATCATCTGGGCAATATCAGAAACTCTCATGGATTCATGATCCCCTTTCGCAGCAGAACACAGTGGTTACTCTGTGATCTGCCGCTGTTTTTGCAGTCGCAGTATACGCAGCAGGTAGCGGACACCGAAGTAACCCGCAAAGGCTGCGATTCCGATGTTCACCAAACCAACCCAGCGGCCGGGATTCTCCGGGTTCAGTAGGTTGGACAGACCAATAATCAGATTCATACCACCGATAACGGAGAACAGTGCCAGAAGCCGCTGGTAATGGGCAATTTTCTGGGGGTTGTCAGTATACAACTCGAAGGGGCCGTCGGACGATTGCTTGCGAAAGAAGGCCCAGCGAATGTGCGTGGCAACGCACTCAACGCCGCTATCTTCGAGAAATTCGATGTACGCTTGACTCTCGGGATGAGACGGCATATGCTGCAATAGTTCGAGTCGGTAGGTGTATTTTCCTGGGTCACCTTGTTCGAAAAAGTAGGACGGAAAGGAATATTGGGCCAAGTGCAGTCCTTTGGCCGCCATCTGGTTCAACCAGGCCTCCTCGGCCTCGAAGTCGATAAAAAACTTGCGGATAACTTTAAACTTCATGATCGATCCCTCCAGTGATCTGTTGGCCGTGCCGCAGCAGCTCCCGCAGACGTTCCAGTTCTATCTGAACCATGCGCCTGCCTGCAGCCGTGACTTGGTACTCCTTTTTCCGTTCTGCATCCGACAGCGGCTGAATCCAGCCTTTTTCCACTAATGTGTTAATAGCTCCGTAAAGGGTGCCAGGCCCCAGGTCCACACGGCCGCCGCTGATGTCTTTGATGAACTGCATAATCCCGTAGCCATGAAGTGGTGTATGCAGGGCTAATAGAATATAGAAGACGGCTTCCGTCAGAGCTCCTCGCTCGCTGCTTTCCGGCATAATACTACTCCTTCCGTTATAACGACTAACGATGTATCGGTATCCGTATTAAATATATCCGAAGCCGATATGGTTGTCAAGGGCAATCTGCGGTCGCCATTGGTGAATATGCCTGGTTACAGTGGGCAACTGCGAACTCCACAAAAAGTTAACAAAATTCTTTTGCGAGCAGGAGGTTTGTTTAAGCTTTTTTTGAGATGGCCAGTTTATACTTGCATTACAGAAGACGTGAAAACGTTGGATTGTTCTTTCTGCCAACGTTCCGTGGACGGTATCAAAATATGGGGAGGCAAGGACGATGCGAAAGATCTTTATTGGTGCACTACTGCTTATGCTTGTATTTAGCGGCGTTACGATGGCTGGATCCACGAATGGCAATGATCCTATTGGTCGGGGGAGTATGAATGCTACCATTGTCATCGAAGGCGCAGCGGAGTTTTTACTCCTTGAAGGGGAGTTCCTTCTACTGCACGTTCGTCCACTGTATAATTCTACATCCAACTTCGCCAATTGGGGTTTGCTCACCAACAGGCCACAGTCAATTCGAGTTCATTTCGAGAGCGTTGGTGTTCCCTCCGGCGGTATCCCGGAATGGGCAGCCTCACTCTTCGAGTACACTGTAACTGCAGGAACTTGGTCGGACGGTTTTGTGTATGACGGTGAGTATACGCCCGACCCTGGCAAGGAAACGTCTTTCGAGGCCTTTGACGGGTCTAACCTTACCGGCCTGACTCGGGATTCACGTGGTTACATTTGGGGCCAAATCCAGCTTGCCTTCACGGTTCCTGATCCGGATAACCAGGGACAACCGTGGGAACTGCCTTCTGGTGAGGATTGGTTGGACCTGGGAGACTTTGCTGAGGATGGAACACCTACTACCTACGCTGACATTATCCAGGTTACCGTGTACGAACAGTAAGACTCGAACAGCTATTTGCTAAAGGCCCCGCCTATGCGGGGCTTTTTCGCGCCATAGTGTTTTGGGCCATAGTGTTTTGGGGAATGCATTGCGATCCCTATGCCTGCAGTTCTGCGCGAGACGTAAGGTAGAGCGGTCCAACGGGGAACCAGTCGGAGGAACAGCGATGACCAACCCAGTCTTTTGTCAGGCAGCAGTTTCAGGCGTGCGACAACCATGCTGCCAGATAGGGACAGAGAATGGGCGGTTGTTTGCCAACGCACACATCCCTGATATCGAGAACGAATGCGCTGGCAGTGGGATGGCGAACCCTTCGTTCTGTGCCAGAACGCAGACGTTTGACCAAAGCCTTACAGGAACATTACATTTTGGAAATTTTGATAAAAATTTCAGATTTTACACTTATGTTGGAATTACAAAAAGGTAAGGTCGCAAATGCGCCCGTGTTGTTCTGGCTTCGTTCGTGCTGTTCCCCACTTTCGCTACCTGAGGAGGAAGCTGCGTGAAGAGGATCTGCGTTGGAGCGCTGTTACTGTTGTTGTTGGTCAGTGGTATTGGTATGGGTGCGGCCGAACCCATCGGTGAAGGGCGTATCGAAGCCTGTGTCGTTGTTATCGGGTTTGCTGACTTTTTCATGTTTGGCAGTGAACCTATTGTTCTATTACTACATCCACTTTACAATACTGTGTCGAATGCGGCCAATTGGGGCTTGATGAGCAATCGTTTGGGAATGCTCGGGATCGACTTCCAAAGTATTGGCAGCGACTCCGGAGGGATCCCCGCATGGGCTGAGGAGTTGTTCGAGTATAGGGCGACTGCCGGTACATGGTCAGGAGGTTTTGTCTTCGAGGGTGAATACACTCCATTCCCGGATATTGAAGCCAACTTTCATCCGAATCAAGGCGCAGAAATGTCGGTAGGCGCCATTGTCTATCCCATCATGGAGGATCCTTTTCCTCTGTCAGCCGGTGTTGTTCTGGGACAGATTCAGATGGCATTCACTGTTCCTGGGGTCGAGGGTGCGTATTGGGAGCTGCCGAGTGGTCACACCTGGTTGGACTTAGGCAACCGCGATGACGAAAACATGTTGAGCCAATACGGCCCGATTGGCCTAGCCTTCTATCATGATATTATTCAAGTCACGATCTACGAGCGATGAGCATGCGTCACAGAGCGGATGGGAGACCCTGCTGAGCGGGGTCTTTCTTTCACCCTCGTCATAGAGGAGTCGGACTGGGAGGTAAATGATGATGAACAAGATTAGGTGTAATTATTTACAAAAACGTAACATAAAAAGAGCCCAACCTCCTTCAGTGTTTAAGCTTTTTTTGAGATGCCCAGTTTATACTTGGAACATAGGATGGCTGAGGACACTGAAGATGCAGTTTTCTTCAACCTCCATTGATTATAGAATGCAGCAAAATAACA
>PWMW01000072.1 GCA_003559095.1 Clostridiales bacterium
CCGCCGATGTGATCAAGCGGCTGCGAGATCTGCTTGAGCAAAAGGAAACGGTGAATATGATGTTTGCCGCTGCACCGTCTCAACGGGATTTTCTGCAATCCTTAACCAGCCAAGAAGGGATTGATTGGACAAGGGTTCAGGCATTTCACTTGGATGAATATGTAGGACTGTCTCCGGATGCTCCCCAGCGGTTCGGTACGTTTTTGGATGAACACATCTTCAAAAAGGTTCCTTTCAAGAACGTGCACTACATTGATGTTGGTGCTGGGGCTGCTCTGAAGACCATTCTTGCAGATTACAGCCAACTGCTGCGGGAACATCCCCTGGATATGGCGTGCATTGGCATCGGAGAGAATGGACATATTGCTTTCAATGATCCCCATGTGGCAAACTTTGCCGATCCGGAGATTATCAAGGTTGTTGATTTGGACATGACCTGCCGTAATCAACAGGTGAATGATGGCTGTTTTGATACCCTTGATGCCGTACCGCAGCAGGCGTATACGGTAACCATTCCAACCATTCTATCTGCAGACTATATCTATTGTATGGTGCCGGCAGCCACCAAGCAAGCGGCGGTAACCGCTGCCGTGAAGGGGGACATTGAGCTTGCTTGTCCTGCTTCGGTCCTGCGGACCCACCAGCGCTGTCAGTTGTATGTGGATGCAGAGGCAGGCGCGGGCTTATTGTAGGGGTATGACAGTGAAAACACCGATCAAGAGAGGGGTTGACGCTTGTGTCGAAGATTGTGCGCTTCGCCGTGGTGGGGGCCGGTGTTATTGGCCCGTTCCACGCCAAAGCTATTAGCCTGCAGCCGCAGGCTCAGTTGACGGCAGTTTGCGACATTATTCCAGAACGGGCCGCAAAGCTCGCCGCTGAGTATGGTGTCAGTGCTGTGTATGCAGACTGTGAAACCATGTTGGCCGAACAGCCGAATATCGATGTGGTATGTGTCTGTGTTCCCAGTGGTGCCCACGCAGAAGTGGCCATCGTTGCCGCTAAGGCAGGCAAGCACGTGCTCTGCGAGAAACCGCTGGAGATCACAGCGGAGAAGATGACCGCCATGATCGAGGCGTGCGATGAAGCGGGAGTTAAGCTGGGTGGCGTCTTCCAGCGGCGCACCATGGAGGCGGCTCGCCTCACAAAACAAGCCATTGCCGATGGCAAACTGGGTACGTTGGTCTTGGGCGACGCCTACCTTAAGTATTACCGCAGTCCAGAATACTACAAGAGCGCTGGCTGGCGTGGGACTTGGGCCATGGACGGCGGTGGTGCCTTGATGAATCAGGGTATTCACGGTATCGACCTCATCCAATGGATGGTGGGAGATGTGGAGTCTGTATTCGCTCGGGCCGATGCCTTGGTGCGAGATATTGAAGTGGAAGACACCGCAGTGGTTGTCTTGAAGTACAAGAACGGCGCCTTTGGGGTGATCCAAGGAACCACATCGGTGTACCCCGGCATGGGAACTCGCTTTGAGATCCACGGCGAGCACGGCACCGTGATCTTCTCAGATAACGGCATTGAGACATGGGCGTTTGCCGATAGCGATGAAGAAGCTCCCCAGGCCAAGGCGGGTTACGGCGGCAGCAATGATCCCACAGCCATTTCTGATGATGGTCATTTCCTGATTGTCGACGATTTTACCCAAGCAGTTCTGGAAGATCGACAGCCTTTGGTACCAGGCCCTGAAGCCCGGAAAGCTGTGGATCTGCTGTTGGCCATTTATGAATCAGCACGAACGGGCAAAGAGGTGAAGGTCGGTGAGTGAACCTTTGAAACTGGGCATGATTGGTCTCGATACATCCCACTGCGTAGCCTTTGCAAAACTACTCCACGATGAGGACAACGCCTACCATATACCTGGGGCCCGCATAACAGCGGCCTTCCCCGGAGGTTCCCCGGACATGGAGCTCAGTCGGGAGCGACTACCCGGCTACAAGCACACACTGTCCACAGAGTACGGTGTCAAGATCGAGGACAGCATCGAGGCAGTGGTGGAGCAGTGTGACGCCATTCTTCTGGAGTCGGTGGATGGGCGAGTCCACAAAGAGCAGTTTGCCAAGATTGCCCCTTACGGGAAGCCCACGTTCATCGACAAACCATTGGCGGTCACCTTAAGGGACGCCCTGGCCATTCAGGAGCTGGCTGAGCGACATGGTGTGGCTGTGCTGAGCAGCTCAGCTTTGCGGTACAGCGAGGCGCTGCAGACGGCCATCGCTGAGGCTGCGGGGATTGCCGGCGCCGACTGCTATGGACCCATGGCTCTGCAGCCCACACAGCCGGGGATGTTCTGGTACGGTATCCACATGACGGATATGGTGTTCGCTGCCTTGGGCCCAGACTGTGTCCAAGTCCAGGCTGTAACCAGCGATGATCATGACCTCATTGTAGGGACATGGCGCGATGGCCGCATCGGCACGGTCCGCGGCAATCGTGTGGGCAATCAGACGTTCGGTGCCCTGATTCATCGGGAGGAAGGCACGCAGTGGGTGGATGTTGCCTCGGCAGCGAAGCCATTCTATGCCAGCCTGCTGGAGGAAGTACTGGCCATGTTCCATGATGGCACCTCGCGGCTGTCCCTGCGGGAAACGGTCAAGGTGGTTCAGTTCATGGAAGCAGCTAATGAAAGCCGACGCAGCGGCCGACCTGTGGCATTGGAAGGGAGCTCTTAACCATGAAGTTTGGCATCATTACCGATGAGGTTTCGCAGGATCTCAAGGAAGCGCTGCAGCTGGCGGTGGAGTTTGGTTTGGAAGCGGTGGAGCTGCGCTCCGTGGCGGACCGGCTCATTCATGAGTACGCCGCAGATGAACTGCGTGCCATCAAAGAGCAGGTGGAGGCGGCCGGACTCACCATCTGTGCCCTCTCAACACCGATTTTCAAATGTCACTTGAGCCAGAGGGAAGAAGTGGCGCAGCACCACACCATCTTGAAACAGGCGCTGCATGCGGCTGAGGTTTTGGATGTGGGTATCCTGCGGGCGTTCACATTCTGGAAAGAGGGAGATTTTCAAGAAGCTCTACCCAAGATTGTCCAGGAGTTCAAGGCCATTGTACCGCAGTTGGAGGCAGCCGACAGAATCTTGGTGGTGGAGCCCGACCCCTCTGTTAATGCCAGCAATGCTGAGCTTCTGCTGCAGGTATTGGAAGCCGTGGATTCACCTCACGTAAGGGCTTTATACGATCCCGGGAATCATCTTTGGGATCCCTATGGCGAGGAACCATATCCGCTGGCCTATGAACGTCTGCAGTCGTTGATTCAGCACGTGCATCTCAAAGACGCTGTGCAGACGAACGGTGAAACCACCGCTGTAGCCATCGGCCAAGGTGAGGTGGGTTACCAAGAGCTGCTTCCGCGGCTGCAGCGGGACGGCTATGCGGGCTATCTGATGGTGGAGACCCATTATCGTCTGCACCGGGAGCTCGACGAAGAAGAACTGAAGCGTCCGCAGGGCAGTGGTTTTTCCGCTGGCGGCCTCGAGGCCTCCAGGCAGTGTCTGGAAAGTCTGCAAGTAGTGTTAAAGAAAGCGGGTCTTTGAGGCCAGTGCGGGCTGAATGATAGGGAGGTGGTAGCTGTGGCAGGTCCTGTTCGGATTTTGCTGGTAGGAGTGGGAGGCTATGGCAATACGTATGTCAACGCTCTTTTGGATGCACCCGATAAGGAATCCTTTACGATTGTGGGAATCGTGGATCCATATCCCGACGGCTGCCAGCGGCTGAGCGAACTGCATGCTCAAAATGTACCCGTGTTTGCTGATTTGAAGGAGTTTTATGCATGCGCTCAGGCGGATTTAGCAGTGATCGCATCACCCATTCATCTTCATGCTCCCCAAACCATAGCCTGTCTTCGGCAGGGCAGCCATGTGATCTGCGAAAAACCGGTCAGTGCCACCATCCAAGATGCCCGCGCCATGGAGCGGGCAGCGGCTGCAGCTGGCAGGATGCTGGCCATTGGCTACCAATGGTCGTACAGCTCGGCCATTCAAGCTCTCAAAGACGACGTCCTCCAGGGCCGCCTAGGTCGGCCGCAGCGCCTGCGCACCATCATTCTCTGGCCCCGCAATGACGCGTACTATGCTCGCCGTTGGGCCGGCAAACAGCGGGATGAGCAGGGGCATTGGATCTTAGACAGCGTGGCTAACAATGCCACGGCGCACTATCTGCACAACATGCTCTATATATTGGGCGGCCACACAGCAGAAAGTGCTGCGCCGCATTGGATCGAGGCCGAGCTGTATCGTGCCCATGATATCGAGAACTATGATACCGCTGCCATCCGGGTGATGACGGCTGACGGCTGTGAGCTTCTGTACTATGGGACCCATGCATCGCAGGCGCGCTTGGATCCTACCTTTGTCTATGAATTCGAACAAGGTGTTGTCAGTTACGGGCAGCGGCCCGACGGGCAGTATTCGGATCAGATCACCGCCGTATTTCAGGATGGTACCACCAAGGACTACGGGCGCCCCAATGCCGAGCGTACCAACCATCTCTGGTCCATGATCCAAGACATTGCGCGGGGATCGCATAAGGAAATCTGCGGTGTCCGGGCTGCGGCTGCGCAGACCATCTGCATTAACGGCAGCCAGGAGGCCTGCCACCCGATACCCCGCTTTCCTAAAGACTTGCTTCATTATGAGCCTGCGGAGAGCCGCTTGTGGGTTCGAGGCTTGGATGCGGTCTTGGAGGACTGCTTTCTCAAGGGCCGTCTTCCCAGTGAAGAAGGGGTGCCTTGGGCGCGCAAGAAGGGCCGGCAAGACGTGGAGGACTATGCATACTTTGGCGGTTTTGACACGTGATGCTCTTTGATTCAGGAAGATGATGACCAGTGATTGTGCTTTTGTACAGCGCTAGAGCAATTTTCGTTGACGGGAGCGCATTATCCGCTGCCGTCAGGTTGGTTAGGAAGATTAAGTAACCTTGGCAGGGTATATGGACTAGGGGGTGGTTTTCCGGCGGCATGAAGAACAACGAATGGTTCTGCTAGAACGGGGAGAACTACAGGGAAGACTGATGGCAAAGAGTCAGTATCTTTTGGAAACCAAGGAGGCAGAGAAGTATGCAAAATCGGTTTTTTTGGAGATTAACGTTGTTGGTAGCACTGTCTTTCGTCCTGGCGTCGGGAGCTGCATTCGCGATGGAGTTTGGCGAATCACCGCTTTTGGCGCAGCGAGTGGCTGATGGGGAACTGCCCCCAGTAGCTGAGCGGTTGCCGTTACCGGAACATGTCTTTGTTGTTGAGCCAGTGGAAGCCATTGGACGCTATGGTGGTATCGCCAGAACCGCCACGGCCACACCACTGCACTCTGGTGGAGACATCCTTTTGGGTGACTTCCCCAATTTAGTGACAGCCGATGAAGCAGCTGTTGATGCTATTCCTCATATTCTGTACGATGTTGAGATCTCAGAAGACGCATCGACTTTCACGATGCATATGCGTCAGGGAATGCGTTGGTCAGATGGGGAGCCAGTTACCTCGGACGACATTGCTTTTTGGTATCACTATGTCCTGCACAATGAGGATTTGACGCCATCGATCGGCACAGTGTGGCGTGATGGTGTAACAGGAAGAGCAGCGGAATTCGAACAGGTGGACGAATACACAGTCGTGTTCTCGTTCAGTCAACCCCGTCCATTCTTCTTGAATGACCTCGTGCATCAAACGGGGGTTCTGCTGCCCAGTCATTACCTCAAGGAGTACCATATCGAGTTCGCCGATCCTGATGAACTGGAAGCAAAGATTGCAGCAGAAGGATTTGATCAATGGTACGAACTGTATGGTTATATGAACCAAGGAGTCTGGGGCGTACCCCTGCGCGTTGGCCGACCGACTATCACGGCCTATGTCCTAGACAGCATGACTGCTGACCGTCGCATCTGGCGTCGCAATCCCTTCTACTGGAAGGTCGACACCGAAGGCAATCAGCTGCCATACCTTGATGGAATTGATGCCGACATCGTAACCGACATGGAAGTAATCCAAGGGATGATCATCAGCGGACAGTTGGATTTTGCTGCACGCAATACGGAACTTCCCAACTATCCCTTGTACCGTTCCGGGGAACAAGAGGGGAACTACCGAACCATTCTTTGGGACACCACGTTTGGAACCTATCTGTTCTATCAGTTCAACCTGACTGACGAAGATCCCGTACTGCGCGAGATCTTCCAGGACAATCGCTTCCGACAGGCCATGTCCTTGGCCATTGACCGTGAAGAGATGAACGAAGTCTTGTTCTTCGGTCAAGGTGTTCCTAGACAATACACGGTCCTCGACGACAGCGTTTTGTTCGAACCAGAATTTGCCACAGCTTACACCGAATACGATGTGGAGCGGGCCAGTCAACTCCTGGACGAGATCGGTCTCGACCAACGAGATGGCTCTGGCTACCGCCTACGTCCAGACGGTGAAACACTTACCATTGAACTGCAGTTTGTGAACGCCGTTGTGCCACGAGTCCGCAACGTCGAACTGGTGCAGCAGTATTGGCAGGAAATTGGCATCGACATCCGGGTTCGCGAGATCTCTGGTGAGCTGATGAGTGAACGCGTCCTTGGAAACATGCTCTCCGCCTCCAATTGGGTCGGTGATGGTTCGACACAGATCATGTTCAACTACTCGGCTATGAACTTCCTGGTGGCAGCACAACAGGGCTGGTCGGGACCATTTTGGCCGCAGTACACGTACTGGTGGCAGTCAGGCGGCGAACGTGGCGAAGAGCCGATTCCCGCAATCCAGGAAATGTACGATTGGTATCAGGAGCTCATTTCCGAGCCTAACGAAGAGCGTCGCAATGAGCTGGCCAAGAACATCTTGCGGTCTCATGCTGAGAACACATGGGTGATTGGAACAGTCGGTCAAGTTCCGCATCCGATCATTGTCAACAATGATCTGCGGAACTTCCCTGAAGACGGCCTTTGGGGATGGGATACGGGCGTGTTCAACTTGAATCGCCATCCGGCTCAGTTGTTCTTTGATCGCTAGACTGACAGAATCACGAAGCGGGGGCGATCACGTCCCCGCTTCGTCCTAATTTTCGTCAGCACTGCATGTGCGTCAACGACTATCAAAGGGCTGCGTTTCGGCGGGGTTCTGCGGCGCTGTGTATGTTCCGAAAACGACCTTCAGTAGAGGGTTTTGCTGTTCACATCGGTTGACTTTCCTGGGAGAATGTACTATAATTACTTTCGTGATTGGGCCAGCCGGGGTGGCGGAACCGGTAGACGCTACGGACTTAAAATCCGTTGGGCTAACTGCTCGTGAGGGTTCGAGTCCCTCCCTCGGCACCAATTATTTCCTTCAGACAAGTCTGAAGGTTTTTTTGTTGCTCTGGCGAGACAAGAAAAGCTCCTGCCGCGGGCAGCGCAGGCGCGTATTGGCAAATTACTCACCAAAGGTTTTTGACCATCGCAATGGTCTTGGCTACGCCTTCGAACTGATCACCATCTCCTTCAAACTCCACGGAGATGACACCGTCGAAGCCCGTCTGTTTGACTATGTCCAAAGCTGCTGGAAAATCGAACTTGGTCATAACGCCGTCCTCGTTGAAGTCATAGGTCTTGGCATGCACCAATTCGGTATATTTGACAATGGCCTGCAGGCCTGCTTCGCGGTCCTCATCGGGGAAGTTACCCAAATCTGGACAGGAAGCGAAATTGGGGTGATTCACCCCTTCAAAGATGGGTCCGATCTGGGTCGGGTCCGATGATACGCCCCAATGGTTCTCCATCACCAGCTTAACGCCGATGCTGTCCCCATATTCAGCCAGCTCTCGATAACCATCAATGATCACGTTGAGGTCGGGCTCCCCTTCGAAGCGGCCGGTGTTGACCCGGGCGCATTCGGAGCCGATATAGGCGGCCACGTCCATCCATCCCTTGATGACACCCATTTCGTGACGGCGTTTCTTCGGATCGGTTTGTGCTAGATTGCCAACATCAATGGGAACGTTGACCACCCGGGAATTAGCTGCCTCCACACTAGCAATGACCTGGTCGAGGAAGCGAACGTCCTGCCCAGGAAGGATGATACCGTATTGTGGTAAATTCTGGTAAAAATGCATCTGACACAGTTCCAAGGCGTGAACTCCAAAACGGTCGGCCACGAGCTGCGGCAGCTCAAACAACTCAAAGTCTTTATTCACATGACTGCGCAAACTCCAACTCGATACAGCCAGTTCCAAAGCAAGCCCTCCCATTATCTTCATTTTGCCAACAGTTCGACGGCAAAGCGGAGAATTCCTTTGCCATGGGCAAGGGCTCCGGGCAGAATCCTGGGCTGAACTGGACGAGGTCCAACGGTCCGATGCTGTGTTGTACATTTGCTGGTAGAGCTGGTCCCTTGAATCACCATGGGACCTATGATACATTATGGGTGTAAGGCTTCACCAGTGTAAAGGTGGTGGAAGATGATGAGCAATGGTTGGAAAGACAAGTCGGAGTTGGAGCAGGTAATCTTCTCCAATGTCCACGGCACGCCGGAACTGCGCAAGCGCGAACGGCAGCACTATCTCGGCCATTTTCGCGAACGGATCCTTGAGGCCGTGACGTGGAATCAGCTGAAGACGGATAAAGGCAAATCACATATTAAGAAAGCTTTGACGGATCCTAGAGCCTATGAGCTGGTGATCCACTCCCGGGCCCGTTCGCAGGCAATGCCTTTGATCCGCGAGGCCCAGAGTAATGACGTGGACTTCACTGTGGTCAATAATTCCCAGCTGAAGGGCCCTATTGTCGTGGCCGTGGCGGCAAAGCAAGCGGTGGATGTCAAACGCCTGCATGCCGATGAGCAGGACTGATGAAGAGATGAAGTTGGATGGCAGACTCCTTGGTGAACCAGCCCGATGGTTTCTGCTGGGTGGGTATTCTTGGCATTTCATGGCAGGAGATCACCTTCCCAGATGGAAATAGTTGGTGAAACAACTAATTTTAAAGGAGGATGAACATGAAGTTTCCCAATCGTTCTCTCGTAACAGTTGTTCTGGTGCTTTGTGTAACGCTGCTGGCTTCTGGTTCGTTGTGGGCGGCGGATCTCGTGATTTTGCACACCAATGATGTGCATGGCCGGCTGGAGTCGCATACGCCCCGAGGTGCCGATGCCGAGCAGGGTGGCCTGGTCCGGGTTGCCACATTGGTTGAGGAGCAACGAGCTATTCATGGCGACAAGGTAATTCTCTTGGATGCCGGAGACACGATCCATGGAACTAACATTGTGAATCTTTTCGGTGGACAGCCTGCTATCGAGGTCATGAACGCTATGGGCTACAACGCCATGACTTTGGGCAACCATGAGTTCAACTTTGGTCAGGAGACCCTGTTGGCAAGGGTTGAAGATGCCAACTTCCCCGTTCTCGGTGCTAATGTGTTCTATGAAGACGATGGCAGCGTATTCACCGTGAGCGCCTATATCGAAGAGTTCAATGGCATTCGCGTCGCCGTCTTGGGTCTTGTAGCCCAGGATACTCCTGTAGTAACGCATCCAGCCAATGTGGAAGGCCTCCGCTTCGCCGATCCTGTGGAAGTTGGAGCCTATCTGGCGCGGCGCCTGAAGATTCATCAGGATGCGGACGTAGTCATTGCTTTGACCCATGTGGGTTACGGCGTAGACGAGGCGCTGGCATGGGCTGCACCGGACATTGACATTATTGTTGGTGGCCACAGCCACACCACCTTGGAAGAACCGGCGAACATCAACGGCACCATCGTGGTTCAAGCTAATGAGTATGGCAATTACCTGGGAGCACTGGCTATTGATGTCGAACTGCGCACTGTCATGGATTATGACTATCAATTGATCCCGGTGGGCGCTGACATACCCAAACACCCGGAAATCGCTGCCATCATTGACGAATGGCATGAAGTCATGACAGCTCGTCTCGGTGAAACAGTGGCCCGGACGGGTATGGATTGGAACGGCGAGCGGGAATACGTGCGCACGCAGGAGACAAACTTAGGGAACCTGGTTACCGACATCATGCGGGCGGCGACTGATGCTGACATAGCCATCACGAATGGCGGCGGTATCAGGGCCAGCATCAACCGGGGAGACATCACCGTGGAAGACATTTACACGGTTCTTCCATTTGACAATACCTTGGTCGTCCTAGAACTGACAGGATTCCAGATTCTCGAAGCTCTTGAGCACAGCGTTCGTTTGTATCCTGAGCAGAATGGTGGATTCCTGCAGGTGTCAGGTATGTCATTCGATATCGATCCCGATGCTGAACCGGGCAGTCGCATAAATCGTCTGCGGATTCACGGTTTTGCCCCGGATCTGTCCGGGACCTATCGTGTGGCAACCAATGACTTTATGGCTGCTGGCGGTGACGGTTACGCTATTCTGGCTGATGCCCCTGTTCACGCTGATACGGGTATCATGCTCCGGGATGTTGTGGTTGAGTATGCTCAGGAACAAGGCGTACTGACCATGCCCGAAGCAGGCAGGATTGGTGTTATGCAGTAACGTGCAAAGATATATGTGGATAGCTGCCGCACCCTAGGCTAAGGCAGCTAATCCGTGAACAGAGAACGAAGGTGGGCCAGCGGGCTCACCTTCGTTCTCTGTTCAGAACCGATGGACATATGGAGCGTGCGTTTGCAGCGCCTCGATCACTATTCTCAGCCACCATGGGCGGTATTGTCACTACCCGCAGGGGCAAACCGTCGTTGGAACTGAGCGGCAGACATCCAGATCTCACAGGGCTGCCGTTGTGCGTTTACATGGTCTGAAAGAACACTGCCCCGCGGTCTGTAAGCCCGGCGCAGACGGCGCAGCCAGCGATAGTTGAGAGTAGCCCAGAGGCCCGGGGGGATGACCCGGACTTGGAATCCCAAGCGAACAGCGGGGGCCCTCATTAAAGTGATGGCCCACAATGCTTTGATTCCCGGCTCATGCTGTGTCCAGACCTGTCTCAGCAGATGCAGTTCCTGGATAAGATCGTTGTAGATAATCCACTGAGGGTATGCCAGATGCCTATAGCGCCGGAGTGCAAAGTTACTTAGATGCATTTCAGCCACCATATCGCCGGGCACTATGGTGCAATCGGGCAGTTCCACAGGGCTGCCGCGGTAAGTCCGAAGGGCGACACGCAGCAGCCTCTTCTGCGACCCGGGGATGAAGCGAGCCCGGATCAGGTTTTTGTACGTCAGTTCCCAGACGCTGCAGGCAAGCCAATCAAGGGTGCGCATTTCCATCACCGCCCTGGGGAAGTCTCATGGCGCACGTAATGACGTTTGATGCTGTTGTGCTGATGACCGCTGGCTGGCTGCAGCCGCACAACAGGCCGCAGAGCCTGATTATGCTGCCAGGTTACGGCGTACTCGAGGTTGTCCCGCAGCAGAGTTTGCAGGATGACAGCTTCGGCCTTTTCGGTGAATGATGTCTGCCAGGCGGCGTCCCGCTCTTCCAAGGCGTTGACGATCAGCTCTACAATGAGTTGCGTGTTTTGCTCAGCATCTCTTTCCACGGTCAGGTAGAAATGATCTACATTCTGCTCCAGAACAGGATTTTCGAAGAGAGCTGTCTGAACGTTGCCGGGATAGACATTGGCACCGCCAATGCTCACTGTGCCATCGGTGCGTGTGTCGATGAAAAGGAAAGGCAGCCGCATGGGCGGGCCGAAGCGGGCGTTTAGGTCAGCCACATCGACACCGTGGCGCAGAAGCAGCTCCCAAACTTCGGTGAAGGCCATGGCCCGGCCGCGGTCATGGACATTGTAGCGTACCAAGGGCACTTGGGACCAAGCCGTCACCAAAAGTTCGCCTTCATGGTTTTCGAAGTGTTGGCTCAAGGGACTGTATTGGTACAAGTTGGGCAGATTGCCCGGACGCCCGAAGAGGTCCTGGGCCAAAGGGCTGTGTCCCATGGCTATACGTTTGATGGCGATGGACCAAGGTGACTCTGTGGCGGCAGCACCGCCAAAGTCCGTGGCACCGTAGCCGTTGAAGACCCGCATGGGCTCCCGATCAATATCCACTCCCAGACGCCCGGCGATCCACTCCCGCCAGCTTTCTGTGGTGGCTTCACCACCGGTACTAAAGGTAATGGACAGTTCCTGCCAGGGGATGTCTGTGCCCTCATCCAGGAGGGTTTTCAGGAAAACGGGGTTGCCCGCCACTACGATTCTGGCATAGGTCTTGCCAAAACGACGAAGTATTTCTAGGGTTTCGGCGGTATCTTCACCGGGAGTAATGGTGCTTAACGGTTGGCCGGTGCGAGCTGCGAAATCTGTACTGGCGCGGAACAAGTCCGTGCCGCCCACCCACGTTCCTAAGGAAAAGCCCACCACGAACAGGCATGGTTCATGGTTCGGGCTGAAATAATGGTCATAGGAAAAGTGAAATCCCTTGCGGGTATTGCGCATGTCTGCTTGGCGCCGCGGCCAATAGCACGGTTGACCTGAGTAACCGGAACTGCGCTGAATGGTAAAGGCCTGCGTAATCCCTTGGCCACAGATCTGATCCAGCGGGTAACGCTGGATGTAGTTCTGTTTGTCGAGAATCGGAAGCTGCTCGAAATCCTTAAGGGCCACCGAACTAGGAACGCTACCCATGTGGCGCTGAACCATATCGCGGTAGGCCGGACAGTACTTCACCGTTCGGCGATACGCCCGTTCAGCTTTCCGTTGACCTATGGCAGCAATGAGCTGTGGCCTTGCCCGGAAGGCCGCATATCTGGCAACGGCGGCATCGAGGTTGGCAGCAGCTCGCGATAGGGAATGCAGCATTTCAGATCTCTCCTTTTGTGGTTGGCTGCTGACGGCGGAGCAGCAGCGGCTTGGGATTATCAGTAAGAATTTTCGCTATAATATCAAAGTTCGTCGAATATTGTCGGAGTCCTTTGTTGAGGAAAGAGCTTGCATGGAAAAAACTCCCGCTGAACGCGGGAGTTTTTGGGGTATTTAGTTTTTGCCTGCGCTGTCTGCCGCTGGCTGGGCCCATCACACCGCGCGCACGGTGTTCTTGAGGGTGCCTAGGCCCTGGATACTCAGTTCCAAGACATCGCCGTCGGCCAGCGGCGAGATGCCGTGAGGTGTGCCCGTAGCAATAATATCTCCCGGGCGCAGCGGCAGTTGGTGCGAGAGCGTTTCAATCAAGACCGGGATGGAAAAGATCATCTGCTTCGTGTTTTCTTCCTGGCGCACCTCACCATTGACTGCCAGAACCATCTCGAGATCGTGCGGATCATGGACGTATTCTTTCAGTGTAATGGCGGGACCGAGCGGGCAGAAGGTGGCGTAATTCTTCGATGCAAACCAGGGATGACCGGTGTCCTTGGCCTTGGTCTGCAGATCCCGGGCGGTCACATCATTGAGAATTGTATAGCCTGCCACAAGATCCATGGCCTGATCTTGCTTGACTTGAAACCCTGGCTTGCCTATAACCACAGCCAGTTCAATCTCAGGGTCTACACGGCCAAAATCCCGCGGCATGTGGATGGTGTCATTGGGACCGATGATGCAATCTGCTACTTTGCCAAAGTACACCGGGGCAGTGGGCGGTTTGGAGCCTGTTTCCTCAGCATGTTTAACGTAGTTCTTGCCAATGCAGAGGATCTTCCCCGGCCGCTGCAGTGGGGGCAGGATCTCTGGATCCTCTTGGAGCAGCAGTTCGGCCTTGCCGTGATAATTTTGAAAGAATGCCAATACCTGCTGAACGACGGTATTCAGATCGAGATACTCGTCCAAGAAGGTCTCCATTCGCTCAATGGCTGGCTGTTCTCTGCCTAGGGCTTCCCGTTGAAAGGCCTGCAGGGTTTCGGTGAAATTGAGGCCGAAACGTCCGGTCTGTTGACCGAAACGAAGGCCCAGCTGGACGCGGCCTTGGAGGCGAAATTGGAATAACTGCATAAAACTCATCCTTTCCTGGATGGATTGCTAACGTTTGGTTTCGCTGTGGGGCTCCAGGATCCCTTTTTGCTGGCTTCACCGACGTCAGAAATGGTGATGTCGTGGAAATATATGGAAGGCACCAGGTATGTGGAAAATAATTCCACATACCTGGTGCCGTAACTGTGCAGGGCTAAAGGAACTGCTTCTGCTAGGCAGGAGCCAGCTTTTGCTCAGGGAAGAATTGCTCCTGGTGCAATTGGTAATAGAGGCCACCTTGCTCTAAGAGGGTTTCATGCGTTCCTTCTTCCACAATCCGTCCGCCATCAAAGACCAAAATCTTGTCCGCTGCCCGGATGGTGGACAGTCGATGGGCGATGACCAGGCTGGTGCGATTAGCCAGCAGCGGTTCCAATGCCGCTTGGATAAGGTTCTCGGAATGGGAGTCCAGCGAGGACGTGGCCTCGTCGAGGATCATAATCCGGGGATCTTTGAGAATGGCGCGAGCAATGGCAATTCGCTGCTTCTCGCCGCCGGAGAGCTTGATACCCCGTTCGCCAACGATGGTATTGTACTGCTGTGGCAGAGACATGATGAAGTCATGGATGTGGGCTGCTTCACAGGCTGCGATCATGGCCTGCTCATCTGCATCGTCACGTCCGTAGAGGATGTTCTGGCGAATGGAGTCATTGAACAAGAAGGTGTCCTGCGTGACGACACCGATTTGGCTGCGCAGGGAAGCGATGGTTACGTCCCGAACATTGCAGCCATCGATGCGGACAGCGCCTTCGTTCACGTCATAAAGGCGCGGCACCAGATACGTGGTTGTGGTCTTGCCAGCACCACTGGGACCAACGAGGGCCACCATCTCCCCAGGTTCCAAGGTAAAGCTCACGTTCTGTAGGACGGCTTTGTCTGCTTTATACTGGAAGCTGACATTGTCAAACTGGATGCGGCCTTGAACGGGCGGCAGTGGGACAGCGCTGTCTGCTTCTTGGATTTCCGGTTCCATATCCAAGTATTGAAAAATCCGTTCAAACAGTGCCAGCGAGCGGATTACATCGATATGGATATTGAACAACTGCGCTGTGGGGCCATAGAGTCGGGATATGAGGCCGATGAAGGCCACAACGGTACCGATGGTCAGGTCACCTTGGATGACTAAATAGCCCCCATAGAAGTAGATTAAGGCAGGTCCTATGGAGGTGAAGACACCGATAAACATGCGGAACCAGCGCCCTACAAGGGATTCCCGGATCTGCAGATGGATTACTTGCTCGCTGACATGGCGGAAACGCCGGCTCTCCTGGCCTTCCCGTGTGAAGATTTTGACCAATACGGATCCGGCCAGACCTAAGGTCTCTTGAACGATTTGGTTTAGCTCAGCCAGTTTTTCCTGCGTTTGTTTGGCGATGGTCCAGCGAGCCTTACCCACTCGGCGCGTGGGCAGGATGAAGGTGGGGATCAGGCAAATGCCCAGCAGCGATAGGCGCCAGTCCATAGCGAACAGTGCTATCAGGGTGAACGTGACGATCGCGGCACTCTGCAGCGTCTGCACCAGCGTGCCGGTGATGACTCGTTCTACCCCAGCGAC
>PWMW01000161.1 GCA_003559095.1 Clostridiales bacterium
CTACCCTCTTCAACCGAACTTCCGGGAGATTCTCAAAGCGACTCCATAAGCACTATCCAACGCAGTCACCGTCCTTTTGGGCGGTTTTCTTTGTCTACAGCGGGTTCACTGAACATCTACGCGTGCCCATGTGCTCTTCACCAAGCACTAGGAAGCGCAAGCATTAAGGAAAGGCCCATCAGAAACCGGTTTCCGTTCTGTTTCATGCAATTTGCTTAAACGCCTAAGTTGCGTTTCCAAGCGGATTCTCCGTTAGAAGTTCCCGCTGCACTTCGGCGATTATTTTCGCGGTTGGAGAAGGAATTCACTTGTTAATGACGTAATGATATAGTGGAGGCTTTGTAAAAGTCTCGCAACATTTTGTTCGGCAGCAGGTGTACAGCGAACTTCAGGAGGTGGGAGCAGGCAAGCACTGCAGCAGTGAACGTAGATCGGCAGTTTGATGTTCCAAACAAAGAGGGAGGTTATCGAACGAATGCAAAAATCACGTTGGTTGATTGTTCTGTTGGTAGCAATTTTAGCCTTGTCTATGGTGTCCCAAGTCAGTGCCCAGCGCCTGCCGAGGAATGAAACCGTCTGGAAGGCCGGTCTGCAGTGGGGAGCTCCTACCAGTTTTAACCCCTTTGGTGCCGGTTCCATTGCTTGGCCGATTGGCAGTGAGAAACTGATCTATGAAACCCTTTTCGTTTACAACATTCTCGAAGGGGATCTTGACCCCCTGTTGGCCGAATCCCGAGAATGGATCAACGACGATATGACCCTGCGGGTTGTGCTGCGCGAAGGAACCACCTGGCAGGATGGGCAGCCGCTCACGTCGGAAGATATCGTCTACACGTTTGAACTGAGCGAACGCTATACCACATCTTGGAGCGCTGTCTGGAACTATATGACAGAGATCGTGGCTGTGGATGAGCGGACCATTGACATTTCTCTGAATCCTGAGCGCCCCCACCGGGCGTTTCTGGAAAACTTTCTCAGTACCCATCGTATAGCGCCTAAGCACATTTGGACCGAGATCGAAGCAGCCGACGGTACCATTCGGGAAACTCCCAATATGGAGCCGGTGGGTTCGGGGCCGTTCAAATTGATGCAGTTCAATCCGGAAATGATCGTCCTTGAGCAGCATGATGAGTACTGGGGCTTCCAGTACTTTGGTGACATTGCCCCTCGTTACATTGCCATGGGTATTTTCAGTTCCAACGATGCAGCCAACTTGGCTTTGGAGCGCGGTACAATTGATTTCAGCCAAACATTTATTCCCGAAGTTTGGCGGATGTGGGAAGACGCCGGCCGTCCGGTGAAGACATGGTATGACGATGTTCCTTACCACTTGCCGGCTAGTATTCCATCTATCTACTTGGCCTGGAAATATCCTCTGGATATTCCCGAAGTGCGCCGGGCCATTGCTTACTCCATCGACTATGCCCGCATCGCGGAAACTGCCATGTCCCGCTACTCGCTGCCGAAGGAGCCTGGCTTGATCATCCATGAAGGCTCCCCAGAAGCCGTATACTTCAGTGAAGAAGACGCTGCTGCATACGGTTGGGAATTCAACCCAGCGGAAGCGGTTCGTCTGTTGGAAGAAGAACTCGGAGCTACCAAAGGCTCTGACGGCATTTATGTCCTGCCTGACGGCACCCGCCTTGGTCCTTGGGATGCAGTGTGCCCCTATGGCTGGACGGACTGGATGACGGCTCTGGAGATCGTGGCTGCCGGTGCTCAGGCAGTGGGCATCGATATTCGCACCAACTTCCCGGAAGCCCCTGTGCGCACCGATATGCTGCAGACCGGTAACTTTGACATCATTCTCGACTCCGTGGGCAGCGGTTACGGTATGGCCCATCCTTGGGAACGCTTCCGAGTAGCTCTGGATAGTCGCGAGCTTCCCGAAATCGGCCAAACTGCCTTCCACAACTACGCTCGCTACAAGAACGAGGAAGTGCACGAGATTTTGGATCGTGCTGGTTACACCACCGACGAAGAAGAACGAGCACAGTACCTCCGTGAGTTGAACCGTATCGTCATGCATGACATTCCCGTCATCGGCTTGATGTATCGTCCGTGGGACTTCTACACGGTCAGCGAGCACGTCTGGACCAACTGGCCAGATGCTGACAATCCCACAGCCCCGCCGAACCATCAACAGGCTGGCATTTGGATTTACTACCAGATCGAGCCTGTGGAATAGGGTTCTGCAGAACTAACGTTGATATCCTGCGGAGGCCGCCGGAAGGCGGCCTCCTACCATACTATTACGTAGGGTGTGATGCTATGCTGAAGTCGAAGATGTTCCGTTACCTGGGCAAAAAGGCAATTTGGTATGCGGTGGCCTTCCTTGTGGCCATCAGCCTGAATTTCTTCCTACCCAGGTTGATTCCGGGTAACCCTGTGGATGTGTTGGTAGCGCAGATGGCTGAAGGCGGCGTACCCAGCCAATCGTTGGAGCGCATGTACCAATCATTTATCAGTGAGTTTGGGTTGGACCAACCCCTGCACATGCAGTTTTTCAACTTCTTGGCCAACGTTCTCCGTGGAGACTTGGGCACGTCCTTCATGAACTATCCGGCAAAGGTAAGCAGTATGTTGGGGCAAGCGCTGCCCTACACACTGGCCATTCAAATCCCGGCGATCATCGTCGGTTGGCTGATCGGCAACGGGTTTGGTGCCCTTTGTGCCTATAAGGGCGGCAAAGTAGACTCCATCGGATTTACTATTGCTCTTTTCTTTTCCTCAATACCTTACTATACATTGGCCATTATTCTCGTCTATACGCTGGCCGTCACGAACCAGTTTTTCCCGGTAAGCGGCGCCTACAGCTTTGGCAACTGGCCCGGCTGGAACTGGGATTTTATCTCGGATGCTTTGTATCATTGGATCCTACCGTTTTCTTCCATGGTTCTCGTGGCCATTGGCGGTCAAGCCATCGGCATGCGGGAAATGTCTTTGTATGAACTAACCACGGACTACGTGGGCTATTCCCGAGCATTGGGCCTCAAGGACCGCAAGGTTGTGGGGTATGTGTTCCGCAACGCTATGCTGCCCCAGATCACCGGTCTCGCCTTAGCCTTTGGTACTATGATGGGCGGGGCTTTGGTTACGGAATCGGTGTTCTCGTATCCCGGTGTAGGCCGGCTTTTGTTCACGGCTATACGAACTAATGACTATCCCATGATCCAGGGTGCCACACTGTTGATCACGCTTACGGTACTGGCAGCTAACTTTCTGGTGGACATTGTGTATGGAATCATAGATCCCCGCGTACGCGCGGCACAGTTAGGTGAGCGCTGATGAGAGAACTATTCCTGCTATTACTCAAATCCCGTCGGTTTTTGTTCGGATTGGTTATCTTTTCTTTGATAATGGGTTTCGCTCTGATCGGCCCGTGGTTTCACCAAGTGGATCCCTTTGCCATGACAGGCGGCTTGTTCTATCGGCCATCTGACCAATACTTTCTTGGCACTGACAACCTGGGCCGTGATATTCTTTCACAACTGATGCACGGCACCCGTACATCCATGATGATCGGCCTCATCGCCGGTGGTGCAGCTACGGGCATTGGTGTCGTTATTGGCAGCGTGGCTGGTTTCAAAGGCGGCCTCGTGGATGACATCCTTATGGGATTCACCAACATACTTATTACCATTCCACCCATTGTGGTGCTGATCCTACTTTCGGTCGCGGTATCGGTTCGTTCGGCTTTGATCATGGGGATCATTATTGGTGTCACCAGCTGGCCGTGGACCGCTCGTGCCGTTCGCGCCCAAGCCACAAGTTTAAAGGAACGGGAGCATGTGGATCTGGCGCGGATTACCGGTTTCAACAACGTCGAGATGATTATCCGGGAAATTCTGCCTTACATGTTTTCCTACATTTTCATGGTCTTTATTCTACAGGTGACCAGCGGTATTCTCAGTGAGGCTACCTTGAGTATGTTGGGCCTCGGTCCCTTCCGTACCGTATCGCTGGGCCAAATGCTGCATTGGAGTCTTCTCTGGGAGTCCGTGCGGGTGGGTGCCTGGTGGGCCTTCATTCCCGCTGTGATCTGCCTAACTGCCATTTCGTTTTCGCTGCAGACAATGAATACAGGCATGGATGAAGTCTTCAATCCTAAGCTGAGAAAGGATTGATGCAATGATGAAATCAGTATTGACGGCCAAGGAAGTCCGGGCCTATTACCGCTTAGTGGGTGACAAGGAAGTCCGGGCTGTGGATGGCATTGATTTTAACCTGCAGGATGGTGAAGTGGTGGGTTTGGCCGGCGAGTCTGGCTGCGGCAAAAGTACGCTGGCCGCTGTTCTGGCCCTAACCGCCACCTCGCCGCTATATGTCAAGTCAGGCGAAATCTGGATGGGCGACAACAATGTTCTGAAGATGAACAAGGAGGTTGTCCGCAAGGATGTGCGCGGCCGCTATGTGTCGGTGGTTCCCCAGGGGGCCATGAACGCCCTGAACCCCACCCGCCGGATCAAGCACTTAGCCTTTGATATCCTGCGCGCCCATGATCCCAATATCCGCTTCAAGGAGGCTGTCCGCCAAACCGGTGAACGCTTAGAGTCGGTGTCCCTGCCCACGATGGTACTGGATGCCTATCCTTACCAGTTGTCCGGCGGCATGAAGCAGCGCACGGTCATCGCTCTTTCGACGCTCTTGAATCCGAAGATCCTTATCTGTGATGAACCCACATCGGCACTGGATGTTTCCAGCCAAAAGGTGGTCATTCAGATGTTGATGAAGCTCCTGCGAGAGGAGATCATCCGCAGCATTATTTTCGTCACGCATGAACTACCCCTGTTGCGCCATTTCACCAATCGCATTGGCGTTATGTATGCCGGCAAGATGATGGAGATCGGGGGCATGGAAGACATTATCTTCCGGCCCAAACACCCGTACAGCAGTGCCTTAATGGACTCCATGTTGGTGCCCGAAGATCGGATGCGCGATAAGGAACTTACCGGGATTCCCGGTGTTCCGCCGGATCTGAAGAATCCACCGGAAGGCTGTCGCTTCCATCCCCGCTGTCCCCATGCCATGGACATCTGCCGCGACAAAGAACCGCCGGTGAACCATATGCCCGAAAGGAGTGTGGCGTGTTGGCTGTTTCAGGAAAAAGTGCAGAACCTCTAATCCGTTTGGAGAACGTCTCCAAGATCTTTAATCCAGGTTCCAAAAGCGAAGTGAGGGCTGTGGATGATGTAAGCTTTTCCATGCAGTCCGGTGAGATTATTTCGCTGTTGGGGGAGAGCGGCAGTGGCAAAACGACAACCGCCCGCTTAATGTTGAAGCTTTCCCAGCCCACCTCAGGCCAGATCTATTTTCACGGCCAAGATATTATTCCCTGGACCAAGCAGTCAGAATCCATTCGCTATTGGGGTCAAGTTCAGGCCATTTTCCAGGATCCTTTCGCCTCGTTTAACTCGTTTTACTCCGTGGAAAACTTGCTTGCCAATGCCTTCCGCCTTGTCAAAGGCACCTTCACCCGCAAGGAAAAGGTGGACAAGATGCTCTGGTCATTGGAGAGCGTCGGCCTCAATGCAGCGGAACTGTTAACCAAACGCCCCCATGAACTGAGCGGTGGTCAGCGGCAGCGCATCATGATCGCCCGTGTTCTGATTATCCAGCCGGAGGTTCTGATTGCCGACGAGCCCACATCCATGATTGATGCCTCATCGCGAGCTGGGATCTTGAACATTCTGCTGAAGCTACGACAAGAGATGGGCATGTCCATTATCTTCATTACCCATGACTTAGGCATGGCCTATTACACCAGTGATCACCTTTATATCATGAACCAAGGCAAGATTGTGGAACGGGGTACGCCGGACGAGGTTGTACACCATGCCAAGAACGAGTACACCAAGCGACTCTTGGAAGACGTTCCTACGTTAGAAAAGAAATGGGCTATTTGATAGCCCGTTTCTTTGCGATACGCTGCCCACCATGCAGCGGCGTCATCACTTAGAGCGCCAGGAGGAAATGTTCATGACACGAAACATTAAACAGCTTGTATCCCAGATGACCTTGGAAGAAAAGGCGGCCATGTGTTCAGGGGCAGATTTCTGGACAACAAAGGCCAATGACCGTTTGGATATTCCCGCGGTCATGCTCACCGACGGCCCCCATGGTTTGCGCAAGCAGGCTGAGGGCGCCGACCATTTGGGCTTGACCAACAGCGTTCCGGCCACCTGCTTTCCCAGTGCTGCGGGCTTGGCCTGTACCTGGGATGAAGGCCTGCTGCAGGAGGTGGGGCAGGCTCTCGGTGTGGAAAGCCGCGCCGAAGGAGTTGCTGTGCTTTTGGGCCCGGGCACCAACATCAAGCGCTCACCCCTCTGTGGCCGCAACTTTGAATATTTTTCCGAAGACCCGTATCTGGCCAGCCGGCTGGCGGCGGCACATATTCGTGGCGTGCAGAGCCAAGATGTGGGCGCGTCCTTGAAGCATTTTGCCGTGAACAACCAAGAACACCGCCGCATGACCGTGGACGCCCAGGTGGACGAACGCACTCTGCGCGAGATCTACCTTGCCGCATTCGAGTACGCAGTGAAGGAAGCCCAGCCCTGGACCGTTATGTGTTCGTACAATCAAGTTAACGGTACCTTCGCAGCGGAACATCCCTATCTGCTCACAGACGTTCTGCGCCAGGAGTGGGGTTTCAAGGGTTTTGTGGTATCGGATTGGGGAGCGGTGAACCAGCGTGTACCGGGCTTGCAGGCCGGTATGGACCTGGAGATGCCCGGCAGTGGCGGTATCAATGATGCTAAGATTGTCCAGGCTGTGCGCAGCGGTGAACTGGCCGTGGAAGTATTGGATACGGCTGTGGAACGCATTCTGCGCGTCTTTTACCAGTTCCTGGACAGCGAAGTGGGCACAGTGACCTTTGACCAAAGAGCCCACCATCAGCTGGCCCGTCGGGTAGCTGCCGAAAGTGCAGTGCTCCTGCAGAACAACGATGCCCTGCTGCCGTTGGCGTCCGACAGTTCTATCGCCCTGATCGGAGCCTTTGCGGAGCAGCCTCGCTATCAAGGCAGCGGCAGTTCCCGCGTGAACCCCACGCAGTTGGAAACGCTAAAAGAAGAGCTGGAGAAGTATCTGGATGGTTCCGGGGAGCTTCACTATGCGCCGGGATTTTCGCTGGAGGAAGACAGCCACGACGATGCACTTCTGGAAGAGGCGGTTCGCTGTGCCCGGACGGGCAAGACCGTGGTTCTCTGTTTGGGATTGCCGCATGCTTTTGAGTCAGAAGGGTTTGATCGCACGCATATGCGCCTGCCCAACAACCAACTGGCTGTTCTCGATGCGATCACCCGCATCAAGAATGACATCGTCGTGGTGTTGAGTGGTGGTTCTCCCGTGGAGATGCCCTGGGCAGGGCATGTGAAGTCGATTCTTAACTGCTATTTGGGAGGGCAGGCTGCGGGCGGGGCGGCCGCTGACGTCCTCATGGGAGCTGTCAATCCAGCCGGCCGGTTGGCTGAGACCTACCCTGTGCGTCTGCAGGATAACCCCAGTTATCTCAACTTCCCTGGAGAAGGGGACGTTGTCCAATATCGGGAAGGTGTTTTCGTAGGCTATCGCTACTATGACGCCAAAGAGGTCCGACCGCTGTTCGCCTTCGGTCACGGCCTTTCCTATACGGAGTTTGAACTGTCCAATCTGCGCCTTGATAAGGAGCAGGGAACCGACAAGGATGTGTTCACGGTGTCCGTGGACGTCACCAATGTAGGGCAACGGGCCGGACAGGAAGTGGTGCAGTTGTACGTGGCTGCGGAGAAGAGCAGCGTGGTTCGTCCACCCAAAGAACTGCGGGCCTTCGCCAAGGTTGCTGTGGAGCCCGGGCAGACTGTGACTGTGAACATGACCTTGGATCGGCGGGCCTTTGCCTACTATTCTGCCAGTGCCAAGGATTGGTGGATAGAATCGGGCTGCTATGGCATCATGGTGGGACATGCCTCCGATAACCTGCCGCTGCAGACCAGCATCCAGATCAGCAGTTCCCAAGAAAGCCGCCCGGTATTTCATCGTAACTCGACCTTAGGTGATCTGCTGCAGTCACCCTATGCGCGCGAGGCGGGTCTGCAGCTTCTGCAGGGTATGCTGGCGGGTATGGGCATGGACCCAGCAAAGGCGTTGGATGGGGTGGATTCTGATCCCATGGGAGCCATTGTGAAAGATATGCCCCTGCGTTGTTTGGTCAACTTCGGCCGCGGACGGTTCACCGATGAGCAGTTAACTGGACTGCTGCAGCAAATTAACGCATAGCCAAGCTAGACGGCAGTCCTGCGGGGCTGCCGTCTTTGGCAGCGGCCTCTGGACCCAGGGGTCCTGCCGTGGCCCGTGCCGTCATCTGCTAACCGGTTCGCCGCCCGTTAGCAGGAATGGGCCGCTGCCATATGGAATGATATACTAGGAGTCCACGTCAAGAGTGGCACGGGAGCGCTGAACGGGAACTGCGATATGCTGTTATCTGAAATACCGGTACCCGCGTGATCCCGAGAACTGCCCTTCCAGGACAACCTGGGAGTGGACGGCCAGCGTCTTGCGGCGAAGCAGTATGGGCCCCGTCGGGGCACGAAGCTTGAACGAAACGAGGTGCCGCCATGATTCCTTGGTGGGTCATCGCAGTGGTTTTGGCAGCGGTGGTGATTTGGTATCGGTTTGGGCCGAAGTGGAAGGCCAGTGCGCGCGAGCGACAGTTAGAAAATCAGTATCGCCGGTTGCTGCGGCTTCCGGAGGCGGAAGCGGATGCTGTCATCCGCAGCCAGATGCAGAAACTGAAGCTGCGCCATCCGGATCGGTCACGGGTATGGTATTTGGAGAAAATGATCTATGATCTGCAGCGGGACCGCTGAGACACGGTCATGAACAAACATTTGGAGGCGATTGTGGGATATGCGAACTCGGAAGTTGGGCAACAGCGATCTTGATGTATCGGTAGTGGGCTTAGGCACATGGGCCATCGGCGGTGATTTTTGGGGTGCCATTGATGATCAGCAGTCTATCCGGGCCATCCAAACAGCCCTGGACCATGGAATCAACCTTATTGATACCGCACCAGCCTATGGAGCCGGTCATTCGGAAAGCGTTGTGGGTAAGGCTATTCAAGGGCGCCGGGAGCAGGTGGTCATAGCCACCAAGTGCGGCGTAGTAAGGACCAAAGATAGTTTTGAGCGGAATCTGAAACCAGAATCGGTGAAGCGGGAAGTGGACGCTTCCCTCCAGCGACTGCAGGTGGACGTAATTGATCTGTACCAGATACATTGGCCTGATGTGAATACTCCTTTGGAGGATACCCTCGAGGCCCTGCAGGAGATCCATCGGCAGGGGAAATTCCGCTACCTAGGTGTGTCTAATTTTGGACCGGATCTGATGGAGCAGGTGCGACAGACCTTTGACCTTGTCAGTCTGCAGCCGCAGTACTCGCTCTTGCAGCGGGATCTCGAGCAGGAGATCCTACCTTACTGCCGGGCCCACAATATTGGCGTCCTCTCCTACGGGTCATTGGCAGCTGGTGTCTTGACAGGAAAATATAAAGAACAACCAAGTTTCCCCGAGGATGACAAACGGGGTAACTTCTATCCATTCTTCAAGGAACCCCTCTGGAGTAAAGCCCAGGCTGTGGTGGAGGTGCTGCGGTATGTGGCTGCCCACCGGCAGAAACCCGTAAGTCAAGTGGCCATCAACTGGGCCGTGCAGCAGCAGGGCATTACCACCGCATTGGTGGGGTGTAAGACGGAAGCACAAGCGGCGGAGAACGCGGCGGCCGGTTCCTGGGAACTGACAGAGGCGGAGTGGAACCGCATTGATGAAGCCTATCAGCGCATATTCTCATCTTGACCGGAAGAGGAGCGAAGAGCCAATGACAATGTTTCCCAGAACCACTGTTGGTGGTGTCAGTGTGTCCCGTCTCATTGTGGGAACCAACTGGTTTTTAGGTTGGAGCCACCAGACACCGGCCAAAGATGCCTGGATTCAGGAAAGCCACGCCGACTATAAAACTGTGGCCGCTGTTATGGAAGTATTCTTTCGGGCTGGCGTGGACACGGTCATGGGTCCCCTGACCCAGCATCCGCTGGCATTGGATGCCATTCGGGAAGCGGAAGATCGCACGGGGGTTGGGGCTATCCGCGTGGATACACCCATCATTCCTATTGAAGATACTGACAGCGCCCGCAGTGAAGCGGCGGAACTTTTTGACCGGGTCCAGGCCAACGGTGCTGTCTTCTGCATGCCGCATCACTCTTCGGTGGAGCAGTTGATCGACAAAAGTATCCGCAAGATACGGCGCCTCAGCGACTATACGGCGATGATCCGGCAGCGCCAGATGATTCCCGGCTTGTCTGCCCATATGCCGGAGGTGTTGGTGTACGCCGATGAACAGAACGAAGATGTGGAAACGTATATCCAGATCTATAATGCTATGGGCTTTTTGATGCAGATTGAAGTGGATTGGGTAGCACGCATCATTCACGAAGCCAAACATCCGGTTATGACCATCAAACCCATGGCCGCTGGCCGCATTCCACCGTTCCAGGGCTTGAACTTTGTCTGGAACACCATTCGGCCCCAGGACATGGTGACGGTGGGAACCATGACGCCGGCCGAAGCTGCCGAGACCATTGAAATTTCCTTGGCGGCCATCGAACGGCGGGCCCCGCAGACAGCGGTGCGGGGGACACCGAGTCAACAGCACGTAAGCAGTTAAGTTTGCACAACAACCCAAACCATTTGGCTTAAGCCCGATGTCTGCTGCCTAGATACCGTGGAAGAAGGTGGATGCATGGAGGACTTTACGCTGACCACACCGGCCCTGCTCTTTCCGGCCATCAGCCTTTTGATGCTGGCCTACACCAACCGGTTTGTGGTCTTGGCCGGTCTGATCCGGGAACTATATGCCCGTTATCAGGAAGATTCCAGTGAAAAACTGGAAGGACAGATCGTCAATCTGCAGCTGCGGATCAATATCATTAAGTACATGCAGATTTTCGGCGCCTTCAGCTTTTTCTTCTGCGTTGTCTGCATGTTCCTCATCTTTGCCGGTTCGCAGACCGGTGCCTACTGGCTGTTCGCTCTGAGTTTGGTGCTGCTGTTGGTTTCCCTAGCGCTGCTTATTTGGGAACTGCAGTTATCCGTGGGCGCTATTCAGCTGCAAGTGGAGGATGTACGGTCCATGCGCCGCGCCAAGAGGAAACCATAAAGAACAAGACCCCATCACCAGTGGTGACGGGGTCTTTTGCAATGAGGGAGAATTACCGTTTGCGCAGGGATGTGGTAACCAAGGAGGCTCCACCATCCACAGAGATATTGTTGCGGGCAAAGTAGCCTTCCGGTGCCATGATAGCGTAACGATACCGGTTGGCCGTACCTGTGGTTCCATAGGTGGTTGTGGCACCAACGCGAGTCCGAGAAATCTGAATGAGGCTGCCATCTGCTCGGAAAAAGCCAATCTCCAACGGAGCCTTGACGTTCTGAACGTTATGACGCTCAGCAGTGTCTGCCGTATAGACCAGGAGAATAGCGTTGTTAGCGACGGTCTGCACACCGCTGCCCTTGAAACCAGCCTGACGGGCTGCCGGGGTGTCAGCTACTCGCAGCTGCAGTGTGACGGTGTTACCAAGATCGTTCACTACTTGGATACTGCCCTGCGGCATGGCTCTGAAAGCACGGGATTCGCGAGTTTCGCTGTTGGCTGAAATGGCATACCAAGAAACAAGCAGAACAAGAATGACGCCAACGATGAGGATAACTTTCTTTTTCGGTGTGTCAAACAATTTGGCCATAAGATAGCCCTCCTTAAGATATGGTTCTTACACGTGCTTGGCGAAGGGCCCATCACTCCTTTTCTCTGTGCACATTTAAAGATGTGCATCTGTAGGAATTTACACTTGCATGTTTGTACATTTATAGTATAATATAATCACAACAAAGTCAATACACTTTCGTGAACTTTTCCTTGGCAGATAAACTTTTTTTCGCAAAGGGGGAGGCATGGCCCGCAGGACCGTAGAATTAAAGAAAATAAGTATCAGTATGGGAGCGTATGACCTATGCCAGAACGAAATGCGTATTTTTTCAAATGTTTTTCCCATGAATCCCGCAATGCTCTCCTGCGTCTATTGGCCGAGAATGGCGAGATGACGGTGGATGCCCTAGCCGATGCCAGCAGCATCACGTCATCTACTGTATCCCGCCATCTCAATATGCTGAAGATGCAGGGAATTGTTGACGTGCGTATGGATCCGCCTAGTCATTACTACTGCTTAAATGAGGACGTCATCGTCCAGAGATTTCAGGAGTTTGCCCGGTTTTTGAACATTGATGAGCAGATGTTTGCTGGGAAGACGCAGCCGGTGAAGGCAGTGGGCTCTTCATAGAAACGCGTTGGAGCATGGCTGTGCAAGAGGCCTTTTAACTGCCGGGTCCGGATAGCGTCAACGCTACGGAGCTTTTGGGGAATATCCATCGCCGGCCGCGACGAACCATGGTCAAAGGAGGACGACGTTCGTGAAACCTGTTTGGAAGGAAAACGAAGACGCTGCTTTACTTCGCTGCGATGATCGTGAAGGAGATTTCACCCGAAGCGACACCTGGCGTGTGTTTCGCATCCAAGCCGAGATTGTTGACGGCTTTGAACAGCTGTCCAAGGTCGGACGGGCCTGTACCGTCTTTGGTTCAGCTCGGATGCCGGAAGACCACAAATACTATGCCATGGCACGGGACACAGGTGCTGCTTTGGCTAAGCACAACGTAGCGGTCATCACAGGCGGTGGTCCCGGGATTATGCAGGCCGCCAACGAAGGTGCTCGCGGCGCCGGTGGTCTTTCCATTGGCTGTAACATTGAACTGCCCCATGAGCAAAAGGCCAACCCGTTCTTGGATATCGACATAGACTTCCGCTACTTCTTTGTCCGTAAGCTGATGTTGGTGAAGTATTCCGTGGGTTTCGTCATCCTTCCCGGTGGGTTTGGTACCATGGATGAGCTCTTCGAAGCATTAACCTTGGCGCAGACAGGCAAGATCGAGAAGTTCCCCGTCGTCGTGATGGGAAAAGATTATTGGGATGGGATGCTGCAGTGGCTGCAGTCATCCATGGAAGACCAGGGGATGATCTCCCCAGGGGATCTGAAGCTTCTGCATGTAACCGACGATCCCCAGGAGGCTGCGGACCATATAGTGCAGCGTTCCTGAAGGGATGGCTGACCAACAGGCAGTAATGGCCGACTGCCTGTTATTTTTTTGTGTTGGGCAAACCGGCGGGAGGAATTGGACTGTCAATGTCCAATTAACACCGGTAGGAGAAAATGGTTATTATTCGATGTTGTGAGAGGTGATTACGGCGAACATGGACATACAGTGGAAGCATCGTGTAACCACAGCAGCTTTGGTGGCAGCGTTAGTACTGACACCGGTGGCTGCCCAGGCGGCCATTGTTATGCAGGGACATAGAGGTCCAGAAGTGCAGGAACTGCAGGAACAGTTGGCGGAGTTGGGCTTTCTGGTCGGTACGCCCGATGGGATTTTCGGTCCGGCCACAAAGAATGCTGTTAAGGAGTTTCAAGGAGCAGAGAATCTACCCGTGGACGGTGTAGCCGGCCCCGAAACCTTGGCCGCCTTGGAGCAGGTGTTCGTGGAGAATGGGCCCGCAGGTGCTGCTCTGCAGGAGATGGCTCTGCACGGCTTCTCCGAGCACGGTCTGCTGCGCCGGGGTGACCGCAAGCCAGGAGTCACGGTGCTGCAGGAAACCTTGGTTCATTTGGGGTACTTAGAAGCGGAGCCCAATGGTGTGTTCGGACCCCAGACAGAGCGGGCTGTCAAAGAGTTTCAGGCGTCCACCGGGTCCTTGACCGACGGCATGGTTGGCCAAGAAACCTGGGCAGCGCTGGCTGCAGCTCTGCAGGGGCAGCCCAAAGCTTCAGCCGTCATCGTGGCTGCCACTACCCGCAAGGCGGATGAGGCTCCACCGGCCGCAGAGGAGTCGTCAGCCGCTGCAGAGACGCAGGTGGTCTCCATCGAGGAAACGATGGCTGCAGTGGTTGAGCATGGTTTGGTGCGCCGGGGCGACCGCAGTGATGTTGTCCTGGGTCTGCAGCAGATATTGGTGGAGCTGGACCTGCTGACAGTCGAGCCTAATGGTGTTTTCGGACCGCAGACAGAGGCAGCGGTCAAGGCCTTTCAGCGCTCGGTGAATGTCGCCGCCGATGGCATGGTAGGATCCCGGACGTGGTCCGCCTTGGCATCGGCATTGGATAGTGCGGCCACAGCTGAAGCAACCGCAGAGGTTGCGGTGGCTGCAGCCACGGCGGTACCGGAAAGCGCATCTGTGAAGCTGACCAATCATGGAATTGTGCGGCGCGGAGATCGCAGTGATGCTGTGAAACAGCTGCAGCAGGCATTGGCAGAGTTAGGTCTGCTGACGGCAGAACCCAATGGTGTGTTTGGACCGCAGACGGAGACGGCTGTACGGCAGGCGCAGGCGTGGTTGGGTTTGGGTGTCGATGGTGTTGTCGGACCGGCCACGTGGTCGGCTTTGGCTGAGCGCTTGACCGTAATGGACGAAGCAGTTATGGCAGCAGATCTGCCTGAACTGGAAGGTACCATGCGGCAGGGCGATCGCGGTGAGCAGGTGATGATGGTGCAGGAACGTCTGGCTGCATTGAACTTCCTGCAGGGCAGGGCTGATGGAATCTTCGGTCCCGCCACCCGCCAAGCTGTGCAGAGTTTTCAGCGTTCGGCGGGCCTGACCCCTGATGGTGTCATCGGCCAGAAGACTTGGGAAGCGATGGTAGCCAGCCGTCCCGGCCAGTACGTGCCCGTGGTTGTCGAAGATATGCACTGGCGAGACGTGCAGCGCATCTTTGCTGTGGGTGATGTGGTTACCGTGGAGGATGTGGAGACCGGTCTGACGTGGCGAGTGCAGCGTCTGTATGGTTCAAACCACGCCGATGTGGAACCGCTGACCACAACGGACACTCGTATTATGCGGCAGGTATTTGGTGGTTCTTGGAGTTGGGAGCGGCGTGCTGTGATTGTCAAGATCGGCGATCGCTTAGTAGCAGCTTCCATCAATGGCTATCCTCACGGTGGGCAGAATATCACCACCAACCAGTTCCCTGGTCACATCTGCATGCATTTTCGCGGTAGTCAGCTGCACCTGAATGGGCGCAGTGATCCCGATCATCAGGCCATGGTGCAGCGTTCGACGCAAGCCACTCCCCAAAGTATTCAAGTTCGCTAGCGGGAGCGGTTCGTGATTAACTCATAGAAAAGGCTCTTCGGCTCGGACCCAAGAGTGGTCCGCTGGAAGCGCCTTTTTGCTGGGTATGACATTGTCGGCAGATCTTAACTGAAACAAGGTCTGCAGCTGCTATTGGTCGGCCCGAGTTTCCGA
>PWMW01000076.1 GCA_003559095.1 Clostridiales bacterium
ATTCCCGTGAGCGCCTGGACATACGGACCTTGGATGGCATGGCTCATTCTGACAGCCATCCTGTCGTCATACAGTTGTGCCGTGGCGATTGCGTCCTTCAGCATGCCCAGCCACAGCACTTCATCATCAATGAGATTCGCTGCAAAGGCCTCCCGCAATACAGACTTCGGGGAGTTCAGGTCCCTCAAACCCTCCTCCTCAAACAAAGCCTTCAAGACCTTCCATGACAGTTCAAAGGTGAACTCAAATCGCTGAATCAAGCCATCCCGGGCCAACTCATCGACCCCATCATACCGTGCAATGCCTTCCTGCAGCCGCAGAACCGCCTTGCGATAGTAGCCCAACTTCTGAGCTAGATCGCTCATGCAAGACCACTCCTTCTCGTTCCAAATTACTCAACAACTGGGGATCTGTGTCGGCTGCTATAAGGACGAAGTCAATATGCAACAGGGTGCCGATTTCGTCAATATCTGCGGCCAATAGCCCTGGCTCCACATGTTCACAGGGGTAACCAGCGAGATCGATGTCACTACGGGGTTTATTATCACCCCGAGCGCGTGAGCCAAAAAGAATGATTTTTTCGATGGGATGTTTACGTCCGAGCGCCTGTAACTCTTCAACAACTCGTCTAGCAGGCCTGTTTCACAGACGTGTTTCCACGCCCAACACTTACGGGCCTCCTCGGAGAAACGCCTGATAAACGGCGTCTCGCGCTCGGTCGTAAACCAGCCATGGTTCTCAATAAAACAGGGCTGCTAGGCGTCCACTCCAAACTGTTACTCTTGTAGCATTCTTAAGCAGATGTGGTCACAGAAATCCCAGCTAACGGGATTTCGTAGTTCCTGTTTAGCGCTCCAATATGATTCACCAAGTGGACACCTCGGCAGATCCAACAGCCTCCCCCCCAAAATCGCTGGCATCCAGAGTCGTCTCTGCGACAGGTGCAGCCAACGTCAGTCTTTAACCTGCTCCGAAGAGCGCCGGCGCAGAAAAATCCCGTGATCAATGACATAGATCTTCACAATGAACAAAATGGCCAGTCCCAAAATGCTGATCAGCATTTCTGAAGCTGTCGTATTATAGATGAGCATCTTGCGGGCAATGGCGAAGATAGTGACCTCAATGACGATCTTCAGATCATGGCGGATCAACATGATTGTCAGTTCCAGGCCAATGATCAGGAGCAGCACATGGGACAGCAGCTCTTGAAAACCGACATATTCAATCAGCCGCTGCACGTCACCAAGATTGATCAGAGAGATCAGGATGCCAAGAAAGCTGACCATGATGATCACCACTAAGAAGGCTGCCAACACAACCTCCATGTGGCGTACGGCTTTGCTGATCCGGTCGTACACACTCCCTACCTTCGGTTCGAGACCATCCCTGCTTTCATACCTCTTTTCCGGCATATCCTCACCTCGCGCTGTTGTTCAGCATCTCCTAGCCGGCCTTTGCCGGGCCTGGGCCGCCCAAGAGGGTATGCCTTGTTTCTTCGCTCTGGCCCAGGATTCTCCTTCTCGAAGACTGGCAAGGGAGTTCGGAACTGCGACACCGTAGGCAACGTCTTCCACTCCAACCGTCAACACCCGGTCGTACGATGTACTTGCAGGCCCATCAGCCAGGAGAGTCTGTTCGGTTCTCTGCAATCACGTACATCCCAAAGATAGTTTCACCCAAATGAAAACACCGCGAACGCCAATAATGCGCTCTCGGTGTTTTTGACACGATTTGACTTCCATTACCTACGTAGACGACCTATCGGCCGCTGACATGGGCTGCCAAGGCGGCCGGGTTTGTCTGGGCCAACCCTGACACTACTCCCCCAAAGGTACGACCGTCCACTCCGTGAGCCGCAGGCATGCCTCCGGCAAAGGAAATTGCCGCCACAGAGAGAACAAAACTAATAACGAGCAATGATGCAACGATTGTCTTTTTCATGAAAAACACCTCACTGATGTTGTTTTCGCAGAATGCCTCTGCTGTGATCACATAATATGGCAAACGATAACCATTTTCAATACTTTTTTCCGACAGATTTTGTTAATTCGATGGATTCCCTGCTCAAAACAACTCTAGTAGTCGAAATCCGATCGACAGCCAACCAAAATCAGCGAAAAGCGCTCACATCACGTGTAAGCTTACGCTTATCGCAGCCGTAATCCAACATGAAATGCTCGGCTATCCCAAAGATTGTTCCTCAGCATTGACCATCAGCCCAGCAAACCCGTCAGCACGGGATACGACCCAACCCGGTGCAGAGTCCCTTTGCCGACGCTGCAAAGAAAACCGACTACCCGCGGCCACGTTCTGTGTAAGGATCTAACCGTGGACGACAACACAACAAGAGGAGTTCTGCTTACATATGAGTGACACCGCGAAAATCTATCTATTAGCCTTTATCGCTTTTCTCATCGCCACGTCCCAGTTGGTCATCGGAGGCATTGTGGACCAGATCGCTCTGTCCTTGAACATTTCAGTGGCTGCGGCTGGTCAGCTCATGACGGCCTCATCCCTGGGCAGTGCCATTGGCACGCCGGTGGTCATGATGGCCGCAGCAAAATCTAACCAGCGCCGGCTCATGCTGGTGTCGTTGGCTGTCGTGTTCGTCAGCATGATGGGCATTGCCATTGGACGCAACTTCGGAGCTTTGATGGTGTTTCGGGCGCTCTTAGGTGCAGGTTTCGGTGTCTACAGCGTCACATCCTATACCATTGCCGTCCGCATTGCCCCGGAAGGCCGCCAGGCCAGTTCCATGGCCACCATTGCCTTAGGGGCCAGCCTAGCGCTGGTGATCGGCGTCCCCATTGGGCGCATTATCGCCACCACATTCCACTGGCAGCTGATCTTCTGGGGTATCGGCATCATGCTGTTAGGAGCGTTAGTTCTTTCCGTCCGAGCCATTCCACCGGCGGAAGGACAGCCCCCGCCGCCGCTGGGCGCACAGCTGGCCTATCTCAAGCAGCCCGCCATTGCCGGAACGTTAGGTGTAGCCTTTGTGATGTTCGTGGGCTACTCGGCCTTGAACACGTACATCTCGCCGTTTTTGATCGGCACCCTGCCGATTGCCGAAACGGCTGTCAGTACCGTACTGCTCGGTCTGGGTCTCGCCAGCGCCCTCGGTGCCAAACTGGGCGGCTTCTTCGGGGATCGGATCGGTGCCAGGCGGACCGTAGTGCTTGGAGTTGTGGGGCAGGCGCTGGTTCTGCTCTTGCTGTCCGTATTTCCCAAAACCATGCCGCTGACAGTTCCCCTGCTGCTCCTCTGGGCCACGGCGGCGTGGACCGCCGGACCTATGCTGCGCCTAACCCTCATCGCGCTGGCTCCTGCGGCTTCCGGCGTGCTTCTCAGTCTCAATGCCTCGTTCGCGCAGTTGGGCTTTGCCGCCGGCGCCGGCGTAGGTGGTCTCGTGGTCAACCACGCTTCCATCAGCGGCTTGAGCTGGACATCTGCGGTGGCTGCCGGCATCTGCGTCGGCATTGCTCTGCGCGTACTTTACGTATCACCCCAGGCCCAGCAGGACATGGCACTGTAGAATTGCTGGTGTCGGAGCGTTGATGGCTATCCCGTATCGCAGTCTCTGTCCAACAGATTGGCGGCCGGCAGACGCAGCGTACGAAGAACCGAGCGCCGTGAAAAGGCCCTCGGTTCTTGTTGTTTTCGGTAGCAAATGGTTGTCAGGCCCAGGCAGCAGTTTCAAAACAGACGCTCTTCCATGAACTGCAGTAGATTACCACGGAAGAAAACCCCGCTGGCGTGCTGAAAGCGTGTGTCAGTAACATAGAAATACGAGTACGATAACACAGAGAGAATAAGCTCCTGTTCAGCGGAACCGTGATTCACAGGCAGAACAATGTAGTAGAAAGGATTGTCGCCGTAGATGGCGAGAAACGACTGCAGTTCTGCCGTATCGATAATCCGCTCCGATTGGGCCAAGCGGTCCAACAGTAGGCGTCGGTCATGGTCGTTCACTTGGAGAACGTCTTGTGGATCAGCAGAAGCTGACGACCAATCCGCCGTATAACCGTGGATATGGCCTCCTTGGCGAACCGCGTCCATTACGGTTTC
>PWMW01000266.1 GCA_003559095.1 Clostridiales bacterium
GGCTTGAGCAGTTTTACCAAAACCAGCCCGGGCAGTGGGGCCGCATTTGGCTCACGGCCACCAGCAAAGACCACGAAATCGACCACGCCATCATTAAAAATGGCAGTGTAGGCCTCCATGTCGATACCATCGGCAGTCATACCGATCCTACCTTGCAGATTCGGAACACGATGATCAAAAATATGAGCCTGGTGGGGCTGCTGGCGCAAGGCAGCCACGTAGTTGCCGAAAACATGGCCATTGCCAACTGCGGCCAGCATGCCATGCTCCTCGCACTGGGCGGCACCTACGATTTCCGCCATGTTACACTCGCCAACTACTATCGCATCGATGTGCGCAACACGCCCAGCGTGCTCATCAACAACTTTTACCAGGACATTGACGGCAACATCCAGGTCAGGGAATTCGAAAAGCTGTTTTTCGGCAACAGCATCATCTATGGAAACAACCAGGAAGAGATCGGATTCAGCATTTATGAGGGAACAGAGGTGGATTATGTTTTCGACCATTGCCTTATCCGGACGCAGATGGATACCGGAACGGATGCATTCATCAACACGCTGGTTAACCAGGATCCCTTGTTTAACGACAACCAGCTTCACGACTTTCGTTTAACCGAGGAGTCGCCGGCCATCGGCTCCGGCAATCCCGATATTGCCTTTGACATACCTTACGACCTGTTTGGCAACGACCGCACGGAACGACCGGATATTGGCGCAGTGCAGTATTATCTTATCGAAGAAGACGAAGACTGATGTGTAGATGTGCAAATGTGCAAATTAGCTGATTAGCAAATTAGCTGATTAGCTGATGTGGTGATTAGCTGATGTGGTGATTAGCTGATGTGGTGATTAGCTGATGTGATGATTGTCCCGAACTCTGAAATTTAACCCATGAGTCCGCTACGAAAAGTCGATTATAGCCACAGATTATGAACAAATATTCATTTTAAAGGTGTTCATGAGCTCACTTCGTTCGGTTCACAGATTATGAAATTATGAAAATTTTAATGTGCTTATAATCAGATACATAAAAACGACTAAATGTTTAAATCTGTGAATCAGTGGCGTTTTTTCGACTTTTAGGAGTGCGCTCACCCATTATTTTTTTGAGGGTTTGGCCGATTTCGGCGGGGGATTCGACGACGGTGACGCCGCAGTTTCGGAGGATTTCCTTTTTTGCTTCGGCGGTATCGTCTTTGCCGCCGATGATGGCACCTGCGTGGCCCATGGTGCGGCCTTTGGGAGCTGTGGCGCCGGCGATGAAGCTGATCACCGGCTTGGTGCCGTGGTCGCGGATGTAGTGGGCTGCTTCGGCTTCCATTCCGCCTCCAATTTCACCGATCATGATAATGGCATCTGTTCCGGGGTCTTCCATGAGCAGCTGCACAGCTTCTTTCATGGTGGTGCCGGGAATGGGGTCGCCGCCGATGCCGATACAGGTCGATTGGCCGAGCCCGATTTTGGTCACTTGGTCGACGGCCTCGTAGGTCAGTGTCCCAGAGCGCGAAACAATGCCGATGCTGCCTTTCCGGTGGATGAAGCCCGGCATGATGCCGACCTTGGCCTCGCCGGGTGTGATCACACCCGGGCAGTTGGGTCCGATCAGCCTCGATGGTCTGCACCTGAGGTATTCCTTAACTTTCAGCATGTCTTGCACCGGTATTCCCTCGGTGATGCACACGATCACACCGATGCCGGCATCGGCCGCTTCCATGATGGCGTCGGCGGCAAAGGCCGGCGGCACGAAAATGAGGCTGACATTGGCACCGGTTGCCTCAACGGCATCTTTTACGCTGTTAAAAACGGGCAGGCTGAGGTGCTGCTGGCCACCTTTCCCAGGGGTGACACCGCCCACGACATGGGTGCCGTATTCGATGGCCTGTGAGGCATGGAAGCTTCCTTCGGAACCGGTGAAGCCCTGGACTATTACTTTGGAGTCTTTGTTTACGAGAACGCTCATAGCTGGATGTTAGATGTTAGATGTTAGATGTTAGATGTTAGATGTTAGATGTTAGATGTTGGATGTTGGATGTTGGATGTTGGATGTTGGATGTTAGATGTTAGATGTTGGATGTTAGATGTTGGATGTTAGATGTTGGATGTTGGATGTTTGTATAGCTGGTTGGTTGAATAGTAGAAAATCCCTTGTTTTGCATTAGCTTATATATGATATCATGGTTGGAAAATGATTTCAAAAGTATAAATTTTTCATGAACTTTGGGAGCTTGTCACAAATTGTGATAAGCTTCGATGAAAAAAGAGGCCAAATCTTTAGTGAAGTGTGTTGATTGGATGAATATGGTTATATTTGTGTGGTGAAGGGGGGAAGGAAGCTCGAAGCTGGAAGCTGGAAGGAATCGCGGCAGTAAAGGATTTGTTGTCAACCATGAACCATGAACTCTTAATCCAATTTTTGACCCATGCAAACCTACAACCCAAACGATACGATATGTGCGCCGGCGACTGCGCCGGGCATGGCGGCCATTGCCGTGCTGCGCTTGTCGGGGCCGGGAGCTTTCGACATTGCCGCGGGGATCTTCATTCCAAAAAATAAAAAACTCTCCTTAGCTAAGACGCCATCGCACAAGGTATCTTTAGGGCAGGTAATGGAAGGAGAGCAACCGGTTGATGAGGTGCTGCTTACCAAATTCGTTGCCCCAAACAGTTATACCGGCGAAGACATGGTGGAAATTTCGTGCCACGGCTCGCCTTACATACAGCAAAAAATCCTGCAGCTCATGATCGACAGCGGTGCGCGTATGGCCAGTCCAGGGGAGTTTACGATGCGTGCCTTTTTGAATGGTCGTCTCGACTTGTCGCAGGCCGAGGCGGTTGCCGACCTTATTGCCTCCAACTCGGAGGCTTCGCGTGATTTGGCTTTCAGTCAGTTACGAGGACATTTTTCGAAACGCATCAGCGACTTGCGTCAGAAACTCCTTGAGTTTGCCTCGCTCATCGAACTGGAGCTCGACTTCAGCGAGGAAGACCTGGAGTTTGCTGATCGCACACAACTCCGGCAGCTTCTGGGCGACATTGATGACGAAATAGACCGCTTGCGCGAATCCTTTGCCACGGGCAATGCACTGAAGCAAGGCATTCCGGTGGCCATCATCGGCAAGCCCAACGTAGGGAAGTCCACCCTGCTCAATGCCCTGCTCAACGAGGAGAGAGCCATCGTAAGCGAGATACCCGGCACTACCCGCGACGCCATCGAAGACACCATCACTATCAGCGGCATAGCCTTCCGATTCATCGATACGGCCGGCCTGCGTGAGAGCGACGAACCCATCGAGAGCGTTGGCATCGAACGCACCTATGAAAAGATCCGACAGGCAAGCATCATCCTGTATCTTTTCGACTTGAGCGAGACCGGCCTTGAGGAGATCGCCGAGACCATCCGCGACTTCCGCGACAGGGTGGGAGAGGACGACAAACGGTTGATCCTGGTGGCTAACAAAATCGACCTGATGGAAGAGATCCCGCATCATTTCCGCAACCTGGTTGACCTGGAAACCGTATTCGTATCGGCCAAGCGCAAGGAAAACATCTCGATGATCACCGACAGCCTGGTGCAGTCGGCTGTAACGCATCCTGAGGAGCGCGATGCCACCCTGGTTACCAGTAGCCGTCATTATGAGGCGCTCAGCAGGGCGGCGGAGTCCGTTGCGGCGGTGCGGCAGGGCATGGACGACGGCATTTCCGGCGACTTACTGGCGATAGACCTGCGCGGAGCGTTGTATCACCTGGGGAGCATCACCGGCGAGGTCACCAGCGACGAAATCCTTGGGGAGATCTTTGGGAGGTTTTGTATTGGGAAGTAGGGTTTGGCAGGAGTCGCGCACGAATGTGATGTCTGTTCCATCCAAAACACGCAAGGCAGGCCATACCGAAAGGTGAGTTTCACCATCAAATATTTGCCATTTTAATTCTATTTTTCCATAATCAGCAGTTATTGCTTTTTCTTATTTCTTAAGTTTAAATATGTTTGTTCTGAAATTCGCTTAATTGACCGTATAAAATCTTTTCCGTCAAGTGTCTCAAGTTGAGATTTCCCAATGA
>PWMW01000200.1 GCA_003559095.1 Clostridiales bacterium
GCCGCCGTCTTTCCAAGGTATATGCTCGTTGCTGCCGCAAATGATCACCATGGTGTTGGTATTGTAGTTGCCGTGGTTGGCTGTGGTCTTCTTCACTTCCTGCACGAGCTGGGGTTCTGTAACAACGATAAACTCCCAAGGCTGAATGTTGCAGGCTGACGGTGCTGCCATGGCAGCCTGCAGCAGCAGATGTATTTTTTCCCTCTCGACGGAGCGACTCTCGTCGAAATGCCGAATGCTTCTTCTGGCGATAATGGCTTCGTACACTGGATTCGTTTCGCAGGACATTATTAGCCTCCCATCTGTAGATCTGCCGTTCATGTCCGGCACCAGATTTTTCTAGCTTCAATGGACTCTGTGAAGGCTTCTAGCAGGGATGGGCAGAGCCCTGCTTGCGCAGAAACTGTAAGTCATCACCCCGGAGAGCTCCCTAAGATCCCAAGCCGATCGGCTAGGATCTGCCTCGGCCTTGGGAGCTTTCGTTCAGGTTTGAACCCAATGCAAGACACGACGCGGGGATTATCCGGGTGTGCATTGCGATGGCCGTGCCTCCGTGAGGGCGTACCTCGATCAAGGCGTTGGCTATGGCGACGCGTAGAAGGCCTGCACCGCTGAGGTATAGTGATTGATGTCAAGGGAAAAATGGCGTTGAAACCGCGTGAGCTCCGGTGAACCCACGGGATGCAGCATCATCCTGCCGGGTAATCGCTCGTGCTCCGACAGAAACACGCGCTGGTCGCTCGGGGCATCAAAGTGGAAGAGGTACGGCGCCACGAACAAGTAATAGAGCCTGCTCTGCAGCCAGTTCACAGGGCCGGCGGCCGCCAGAACCTCTATGGAGCCGGGCCGGCGAGCCAGGGCCTGCCCTAACTCCACCGCGCTCAACGGCACACCGTCGACCGTGAAAACATAGCCGAACTGCGCATCCGCCACAACCCACTTCCCAAAACTGTCCAACCATACCTCGGTCACAACATGACCCGCCCCCACACGAGCGGTGCTTGCCCACCTCGTCTTCAAGCCCAACACTCGTGTCGGCATGCCCAAAGCCTGGGCGGCGCCGGCCATGGCCACGCTGTACTCAACACACCGGAAGCTGGCTCCTGCAGCAGCCTCTTGGAGGATGACCAAGGGCGTTGCCTCGGAAGGCGTGTTAGAGCGCGAGTGGCTCCACCTGCGGTTCACCCATCCTGCCAGTGCCGCGACGCGTTCTAGTTCATCTTCGGCGTCGAGAACAACGTTATCCAGACCATACTCCGCCCGCAGCTGTGCCGGACCGGGATCATCCACGTGATGATACAGCCATGAACCCGGTTCTCCAACTTCTTGATCCCACTGGACGCGGGGAACAGCTATGGAGGGGCCTGCGGTCAAGATGAGCACCGCCGACAGGCCCACCACCACACCAAAGGCTCGCCAGCTGCAGAAATACCCCGCCACCATCAGGAGCACACCCATGGCAATCATGGTGTTGGGAGCGCCGAAGTAACTGATCCCGAAGAGAAAGAGCATAACGCATCCCGGGATGGCCGCCACCGGAAGCCCGAAACGGACCGCGGGGTGCTTCGCCAAGGCCTCTATTAACCTTTTCATTGGGTAAAATCACCTCGTTCGATCGTGCAATCTGTGCAGATTGCGACCAATCAGCCAAGAATACTCAGCCACGGCTGCGCTGGTCGAACATCATGGCTGGTCTTCCGTGCCCGACTATGCTCGCTCAGCTTGCTGTTTTAAATACTCCAGCACCGCTTGGTCCACCTCGCCCCGCGGACGCTGCCGTTCTTCGAAGTTTTCCGTCTGAACGAACGCCGTAAAAGCCTTATAGACTGCATCTTCTTCTCGTTCACCGCTGGCTAGATAGTTCAGCTTCGTCAGGGCATCCACAATCTCACTATAGATGCTCTCATCAACGGGAATCACTTTGGCTGTTGCTGGATCGGCGAAGTACAGGGAATAGATGCCGTATACCCGGATCAGTTCTTTAATCGGTTCTGGATGATCGTCAACCCGCAGGTCCACGGCCCGATCGTTGTAGCCGCCATAGCCGCCCTGCTCCCGCACAACCAAGAGCGAGGCCGACTGCTTACCGCGCGAATCGCCACCGGCTTCCTGGCCAGCATCCAAAGCCGCCAACAACCGTTCGGCTAGAGGGCCCTCCGTCTGCTCAAACGTGCTGCCCATGGCCTTCACTGTAGCTTCCGATACCAAAATATTGCCTTGAGCAGCATAGTTGGGTCCAGTCACACCACCGGCCCAATCAAAACACTCACTACCGGTGAACGTGGCGGCCCGTCCTTGGGCGTCCACAACACCCACCTGCCGCTTCTCCCTGCCTTCGTCCTTGGCAATGAGCTCATCCAGAGCTTCCTGGGCCGACTTGCCGCCGTTCATCAACTCCAAGCCTTCTGGACCATACGAAGTGTTGGCATAGGATTGGGTGGCCACGGCACCTACACCGGCCTTAGCCCAGGGCACCACCGCACCTACTGCCACAAACTTGGACTGCACTGCAATGCCCAGCTCTTGGGTCTTGGGATCAAATCCCACGATCGAAAACGTAGCAACAATATCTTTGGGTGTCTGCATAGGTTCTCCTCCATTTTGCTCATAGTTTTTCACGATCATGCCTAGAAGTTCGTCACCTCTGCTCAGTTGTCCTGTAGCTGGTTTCGCTTCAGTGAAAGCAACCCAGACCGCCGCCATGCTGGAGCTGTTGTCTTATTCGACACGCTGTGCGACCAGTTGCTGGACATTCCTGCTCCGAGTAACGGAGTGCCCCTGCCAACCAAATGGACAGCTACTCTATTGGGACGAGGAACTCCACAAGGAGTTGTTAGACACGGTCCGGAACTTCGCTGAAGACGCAGAAAAACCCGTAACCCGGGAACCGATCATAGGAAGGAATGGCAACGCCGTTTTATAAGCCATTTCGCATACCATCGATTGGGTGCAGGAGCGAGAGGATCTTGATCCATCAGAATTCCCTGGCACGGCGTCGGGGGTGCTGCAGCTGGATCTGGAAAAAACATCTGCTTGGAAGATCGTGGGTGTGAATGTCATGCTCATCATCGATACCGACGCTCCGTTGGGCGAGTTCCGCTGGTGAACAGCAAAGAAAACCAATGCTCGAAGAGCTCCCCAGGGGAGCTCTTCTTTGCTGCACCAGAGATTCATTACAATCGCTCTCGAACCAACGCCTCCAAGTGATCCACAATGGCGTTCACCGTGCGCTCTCCCAGTTCCGGGGAGGAACTTTCCACTTCGTTGTGCCATACCCACTCCTCGTTCTCTTTGTAGTAGTCGTGAGGAGGATTCGGGTAGAGTTTTTTTCTGGTGGGCACTGCCTGGAACTTGTCCATGTGCACCAGCTGGGGATACAAGCTCCAGAAGATCGACGTCTCCCACAGACCGGCGTGATCCGAGGGGACCTTACCATCCACCGTCACTCCTTCGTATTCGGGCTGCGCAATGACGGCCACGTCGGGATGTTCGCGCTCGAAGTTCTCGGCGACTCGTTTGACGCAATCCACCTGCAGCGGCCCATAATGGCCTGTAATCAACACGATCACTTGGGCTCCAACCTTTTTCAGCTGACCCATGGTTTCATACAGCATGAGATTGACGCAGGCCTCTGAGTACGTCAGCGTACCCACGTACGACGAGAATCCTGGACGTCCCACATAGATGGGTGGAAGGACAATACCGCCGTCCAGGCGTTCGGCCAGCTTCAGGCAGATCCCGTAGGCCTTGAGGGCGTCTTGGCCCAACGGCAGATGATCGGCATGCCACTCCAGCAGACCTGTGGGCACGATGAACACCGGCAGTCGTTGCACAGCGCTTATGAACTCCTCGGGCAGCATTTCTTCGTACTTGAACTTTGGCATAAATACCCTCCTCAACGACTGTAGACAGAAATACAGTTATCGCTTGCCGAGTGGAAAGGTTCCTCATTCCAGCTCCCCCAGCGTTCGCGCAGGCGCAGACCGGCAAGGCGAGCCATGAGATCCAGTTCAGCAGGCCAAGCATAGCGCTGGACCACCGGATTGAACCGCACGCC
>PWMW01000371.1 GCA_003559095.1 Clostridiales bacterium
AACCCCCCAGTAAGCTTAGGGCCATACGTTCTCAAGGACTTCGATCCCACGGGTCACTGGTACCTTTGGGAACGCAGGGAAGATTGGGAACGGACATCCTTGGGCATGCAGTTTGGAATGCCGGCTCCCAAGTACGCCCTCTACACCGCACCGGGGCCTGCTGATCAGCGCGTCATGGCCCAGGCTAATCAAAACCTGGACGTGATCCATGACCTGTCACCAGAAGGTGTTCAGGCACTGCTCAGCCGGAACCCCACCTCCCGCGGTTGGTTCCCCGGCTTCCCGTGGGCCCATCCGGATCCCACCCTGCCGGCTGTGATTATCAACCACGAAGTGGAACCCTTGGGTGACAACGAAGTTCGTTGGGCCTTGCAGTTGGCCATCGATATCGCTGGCGTATCCATGGCGTCCTACAGCGGCGCAGCCACCGTATCAGCACTGCATGTACCGCCCACAGGTATGTACAAAGAGTGGTACTTCGATCCCATGGAGGAATGGCTCCTAGACTACACCATTGAGTTGGCCGGTGTAGAGTATCAGCCGTATAATCCTGATGCCACATTGGCCATTGCCGAGATGGTCCGTCCCACCCTGGGCGATCAGGTTCCCACCGATGAGGCAGAGATTAAGCAGGCTCTGGGCTACGGCTGGTGGAACTACGATCCCGACATGGCTGAGAAGATCCTTCTCGACAAAGGCTTTACCCGCAATCGCCAGGGCAATTGGCTTCTGCCCGATGGAACTCCTTGGACCATCGACATTCTCTGCATGGGTGCCAGTAACCCCACAATGACCCGCGTGGCAACCATGATTGCTGAGCAGTGGACTCGTTTCGGTGTTCCATCGGAAGCGGTTGTTTCTGACCAACTCTGGAACCGTATGAACTACGGCGACTTCGAAACAGCTATCGCTTGGTCCATCGAAACTTGGGGCGGCCACCACGACTTCTTCTTCTTCCTGGAGTCCTGGCATTCCGACTTCTGGCGTCCCAGCGGCGAACTGGCTACAGGTACTAACCGGATGCGCTGGCAGAACGACGAGTTGGATCAGATCATCGATGAGATCCGCAGCATCGACTTTGACGATCCGCGCGGTTTCGAGTTGGGTATGGACTTCTTGAAGCTGGCTGTGGAGGAAACTCCGCTGATTCCTTTGATGTCCTACAATGTATTCGCAGTGATGGACACGTACTTCTGGGAAGGATGGCCCTCATGGGATAATCCTTATGCTAACCCAGTAGCCAACTGGTCCAACACTCGTTTCATGTTCCCCGTGATTCAGCCTACCGGACGTCAGTAGTGTGACCAAATGTCTCCTGCGGCTGCGGCCGCAGGAGACATTCTGCAAAGGAGGGAGCACATACCGTGAAAAACGCGTTTATCCGCTACATTATCCTACGCGTCCTACAGTGCTTAATGGTCATTTTTGTGGGAATTACCGTGACGTTCATGATTCCCAGATTCACCCCGGTTGACCCTGTGGAGCAGGCCATTACCCGCATGACCATGTTTCAAGCCAGTACACACCCCGAGGCCATCGAGGAGATGCGAACATCCCTTGCCACCTTGTATGGTCTGGAGGGCAGCATTTTTGAGCAGTATTTAGGTTTTTGGGGGCGTCTCTTGCAGGGGGATCTAGGCCCTTCTTTGTCATCCTTTCCCCGCCCAGTGATGACTTTGATCCGTACGAGTCTGCCGTGGACCGCCGGGCTGCTTTTGACCAGTACGATTATTTCCTGGACATTAGGTAATATCATTGGGGCTTTTGCTGGATACTTTCATCATAAGAAATGGTCGCAGGTATTAGGTGTCGTGGCCCTTATGGTTTGGCCCATACCCTACTACATCTTTGCCTTTGTGCTATTGGTCTTATTGGCATATGTCATCCCGTTGTTTCCGCTGTCGGGTGCTTTTGCCATTGGTGCAACACCCGGGCTTAACTGGCACTTCGTCTCCAGTGTCATCCGACATGGATTTTTGCCGGCCCTATCTATTGTGGCCATCGGATTCGGCGGGCAGTTCCTAGGTATGCGATCGTTGGTTTCCAATGTGATTTCCGAGGATTACATTCTGTACGCGGAGATTGCTGGTGTACCGAACCACCGCATACTGAAGAACTACGTCATACGCAATGCGCTGCTGCCTCAGATAACGGGTCTGGCTCTGCAGTTGGGGATGATCTTCAATGGAGCAATGATTACCGAGTTCGTCTTCAGTTACCCAGGCATCGGCTACCTGGCGTATACCGCCATTTTTGCTGGGGACTTCAGCCTGATCATGGGTATTGCCATCTTTTCCATTGTGGCTGTGGCTGTGGCCGTTCTTATCATCGATCTCCTGTATCCCGTATTCGACCCACGGGTCAAACTCCGATAAAGCGAGGTGCTGGGCATGCGAAGTTTTTTCGGTACATTGAAAGATCTTTTAACCAGAGACGGCCGGTTTCGCTTTGCGTTTGTGGCGCTGGCTGCTCTGATCGGTTTTGGTTTGGCATCCTATTGGTCACCTCACAGCCCAAGATTCTCGTTTGTGGTCCCGCCGAACATGAGACCTTCATTGGATTTCTGGTTCGGGACGAACTCTCGGGGTCAGGACCTGTTTTGGATGATGACCTTTGCGACACGTAACTCGTTGGCGTTTGGCCTGATGACAGCAGCATTGTCCCGCGTTATTTCCATTTTCGTGGGTCTGACATCAGGTTATCGCGGCGGTCTCTATGACCGTGTGTTGATGGCTATCAATGACAGCTTCATTGTGCTGCCGGTTCTACCCATTTTGATCCTCCTAAACTTCATTCTGCGGGGCCAGATGAATCTGTTCACCTTGGCCTTGACCATGGCCTTTTTTGGCTGGGCCTTCGATGCTCGCTTAATGCGTTCGCAGGTGCTGAGTCTCAAGGAGCGGGAATTCACCAATAACGCTATCTTTTCCGGGATGAAGATGTATAAGATTACATTCAAGGAACATCTGCCCTTTGTTATGCCCATCGTGTTCTCTACTTGGATCAACAACATGATGTGGGCCATGGGCATGGAAGTGACACTGTCTGTACTGGGTCTGTCCAACATCAACATACCAACCATCGGTACGACCATCTATTGGGCCAACCAGCACCAGGCATTGATCTCAGGTGTTTGGTGGTGGTTAGGAGCGCCTGTGGGCATTTCGCTCCTATTGTTCCTTTCTATGTACCTAACCATCATCAGCTTGAACCAACACCTAGATCCGCGAACCCGACTCCAACGGATAAGGGAGGCTGGCAGCGATGGCAGTTAAAATTGACAATCTGCGGGCTTATTATCGATCATCAGAAGCTGGAGTATCCACGGTGGTACGGGCTGTTGATGGTGTCAACCTAACGATTAGGGACAACGAAATTTTTGGTATAGCCGGCGAGTCCAGTTGCGGTAAGACCACTCTGATCCGGACACTGTCAGGAACTATCAAGCCGCCGCTGGAGATCATGGGCGGTCGCGTCCTCTACGATGTGGACGAGAAAGAAGTAGACTTGTTCTCCCTGCGCAGTTCCGAGGTGCGAGCCCTGCGCTGGAAGCATGTGGCCTATATCCTGCAGGGATCCATGAGTGTGCTAAATCCTGTGCGCCGTGTGATCAAGACTTTTGAAGATTTCACCGAAGCGCATGAACGGATTAAAGACAAGAAGGCCTTCCGGGAAAAAGTCAACCAGCATGTCCTGGACTTAGGTCTGCCCATTGATGTGGTAACGGCGTTTCCACATCAATTGTCTGGTGGGATGCGCCAGCGTGTGGCTATCGCTTTGGCGACGATCTTCAAACCCCCGGTGATTTTGGCGGATGAGCCCACAACGGCCTTGGATGTTGTTGTGCAGCGAGGCGTACTACAGCTGCTCAAAGACATTCAGCGAGAAACGGGTAATACGGTGGTTCTGGTCACACATGATATGGCGGTTCACGCCAACGTGGCTGACCGTGTCGGCATCATGTATGCTGGTCGCATTGTAGAGGTGGGTTCGGTGGACGACATCTTCCACAAAGCGCGACATCCGTATACGCAGCATCTGA
>PWMW01000026.1 GCA_003559095.1 Clostridiales bacterium
ATTCCCATTATTTGGGTGCACGTCAACAGTGGAACCGGGGTCGGCCTCTGGGATATGCTTGGCGCTGTGGTCTGGATTGTTGGATTTGCTTTTGAGTCGGTGGGCGACCGACAGCTGAAGGAGTTCAAGAGCCAGCCCCAAAACAAAGGCCGCATTATGAAAGAGGGTCTGTGGCGCTACACGAGACATCCCAACTATTTCGGTGAGTCTCTCATGTGGTGGGGCATATACCTTGTGACGGTGTCCGTTCCCGGCGGGTGGGCCATGTTCTTCAGTCCACTTTTGATTACGCTGCTGCTCCTCTTCGTCTCGGGCGTACCTCTGTTGGAGAAGCGCTACCGCGGAAATCCCGAATATGAGCGATATGCCCAAGAAACAAGCATCTTCATACCTTGGTTTCCCAAGACTTCCAGGACATCCAGCGGCCGAAGGGAGCGTTCCTAATGATCTATTACCTCCAGGTGTACGCTGTAACCTTTGCGGTGTTTTTCGTCATTGACCTGTTATGGTTGGGTGTGGTGGCCCGCGATTTTTACCGGAAGCAATTGGGTTCGCGCATGCGAAACCCAGTGAACTGGCCCGCAGCCATTGTCTTTTATCTCTTGTTCATTCTTGGCCTTTTGGTCTTTGTTCTCCTGCCGGCCCTTGACCGCAGCAGTTGGCAGTACGCCTTGGGCATGGGTGCATTTTTCGGCCTCATCACGTACGCAACGTACGATCTGACGAACTTGGCAACCCTACGGGATTGGCCTTTGCCCATGACCATCGTTGACCTCATCTGGGGGACAGTGCTGGCGGCTTCCACCGCCCTGGGCAGTTATGCCATTCTCCAGTGGCTTGCTTAAGCTGCAACCAGCGAAAACCGTATGCTTAGGGCTTGCGGAAACACTGCCACAGAGGTGCTTGGCCGAAATTGGGCCGCAAGCAGATCTGCGGGTGGTCTACGCCCCGTGAGGAGGGATCATATTGAAGCTGGCAAACACCATGGCTTGGATAGGTCTTTTGGCCATGACGGGAGTTATTCTTAACGGCTTTATCAATGGAAGTTTTAGCGAAGACGGAGCGAAGTTGCTGGCCAATCCTTGGGGCATTGTGTCCTTGGTCGATCTTTATGTGGGATTTGCACTGTTCTCGTTGTGGATCGGGTTTCGCGAATCCTCGCGGTTGGCTGCTTTTGTGTGGATCGCGTTAATAATGGTCCTAGGATTTTTCACGGCAAGTTTGTATGTGATCTTAGCGGTACGCAGCAGTGGAGGACATTGGCCGACGTTCTTTTTCGGCGCCAGAGCCGACGAAATGCTCCGGGAGCATTCCTGAGCGGGCACCACCTTGGGGTGTTGGCCGGTGTGCCTTCGGATGTTCTTCATCTAAGGGTTCTGCAGGAACTCTGCAGGAACTTTGCAGGATGCATGTTGAACGGCCAGTATGTGGACAGTGAGGGATTCCTATGGTACTCATTCGCGAGCTCTACGGAGAGTTTCGCTCAGTGGTTTCGGGCAAGACCGTGGATGCTCTGCTGCCACCGCTTATTTACGCGTTTCTCAACAGTACCTATGGCTTGGAACGAGCTATTTTGGCATCCCTAGGTCTGGCTTTGGCCCTTGGTCTGATGCGAATTGCCCGCGGCCAGACGTGGTACTATGCATTAGGCGGCCTAATCGCTGTGGGGCTGGCATCGGCCCTTGCTTACTTGAACCAGAATGCTGCCAGCTACTTTCTACCTGGCATGGTTGGCAATGGCTTGTTGTTCGTTTTGACGGTGGTCAGCTTGGCCGTTGGGAAGCCGCTGATTGCCTGGCTCAGCCACGTCACAAGGGGATGGCCCCTGGAGTGGTTTTGGCGGGAGGATGTTCAGCCTGCGTATGGCGAGGTAACTCGGGTTTGGGCCGGCATGTTCTTCGTGCGGTTGGTGGTACAGATGGTGCTGTATGCCCAGGGCGACGTGATGGGCCTCGCCTGGACCAACGTTCTTTTGGGCTGGCCGGTGACCATTGCAGTGTTGGTGTTCACGTATGTGTATGGTATCCGTAGACTGCGGCGTTTAGGCGGTCCCGGTGTCGACGAGTTTCGCGCCGGCAAAGAGCCACCGTGGCGCGGGCAGATCAAGGGGTTCTAGCAGGACCGTTGGGTGTGCGCGTTGGAGCCTGTTTGTGCATGAGGCCTGTTAGACACCCGCTCCGCTTTAACACTCAACTCGCAGAGCAGCGTTGGGAGGACGTGGTCGCTGCAATCTCAGCTAACGGGATTGCACAGTGCCTGGTTGCCGGACCAATACCACTGTTGAAGTGGACCCTAATGGGTCCCGCACCGGGGTAAGCCGGCGGTGATTGCTGCCAAGTTCCATTATTTTCCTCTTACCAGGTATGTGGAAAAATATGGGAAACCATGGGAAAACATGGAAGATCCTCTCCGTCCCTGCTCACAGCGGGATTGCCTAGCAAGCGTGCCGCTTCCCGAAGATATGGGAAGCGGCACGTGTTGTTACCGGGGTTGGCAGAGCTTCTTCAGCGTGGGCACCGGGTGGTCAATAGGCTGCGGAAGGATCTTGTTTACCGCTGTGGTGTGCCAGCATAACAATTTGTTATATTTATTAAGGCCTCATATCTGTTGCCATGGAGGGAGCCGTGGTATTCTAGGATTGATCGAAAAAGGGAGACCTCGCCGTTGGGCAGGGCTGCTGGTGGGTAGGCAGTGAACGCTGAGTTTGTGAAGGAGATGACCGTATGGCTATTGTTCAGTTGCAGAACGTTCATAAAGTATATACATTGGGAACAACCAAGGTTCCCGCGGTGCGGGGCGTGAGCTTTGAGATTCACAAAGGCGACTTTGTCTCTATTACCGGACCTTCGGGGTCTGGAAAATCGACAATCTTGAATCTCATTGGCTGTATTGACCAACCCACCGAAGGTGAGGTTTTTGTGCAGGGTCAAAAGACTTCGGGTCTTAAGGATAAGCAGTTGACAGTCCTCCGCCACCAAACTCTGGGCTTTATTTTCCAGTCTTTCAATTTGATCCCGGTGCTGAACGTCAAGGAGAACATTGAGTTCCCACTGCTGTTGGGGAAGACACCCATGAATCACAGTGCCAAGGAGGAATGGCTGCAGTACTTGATTGAGGCTGTGGGCTTGGCGGACCATGTAAAGCATAAGCCCAGTGAACTGTCGGGAGGTCAGCGCCAGCGCGTCGCCATTGCGCGGGCTCTGGTGACCAAACCGCAGATTGTCATGGCCGACGAACCCACAGCTAATTTGGACTCCAAAACAGGCCAAGCCATTATGGAGTTAATGCAGAAGATGAATGCAGAGCTCAATACAACCTTCATCTTCTCGACGCATGATCCCGGTATCGTGGCCATGGCCCATCACGTCATCCAGCTCTTGGATGGTCAGGTCATTGACGATCATTTCGTCGAGGCAGGTCCCGATACCAAGGGACCGTCTGCGGTATACAATCGGAAAGCGGTGGGGCAGGAATGAGCAAAGTTTTGTTAGTCATTGCGTGGCGGAATTTGCGTGAGCATCCGGTGAAGACCTGGATTGTTGGCGCTCTCCTGGCCATCGGCATGATCGTTCTTGTGGTGGGGAACTCCTTGATGGACACAGCCTCCCAGGGGATTGAGCGGTCGTATATCCAAAACTACACGGGCCACTTGATGGTCAGCGGTGCCAGCCAGGGACGGTTGACTATGTTCGGGTATCAGGATTTTACCGCTTTGGAAGAGACCATTCCGCTGCTGCCAGCCTCCGATGAACTGCGCAGTTACGTTGAGTCACTGCCGTATGTGGAATCCGTGACGCCCCAGGCCTCTGGTTTTGCCTTGGGCAGCGTGGCCGAAGAGAGCCAAACGGCGCTGCAGTTGTTCGGGATCGAGCCCAGCTCCTATCAACGAACGTTCCCTGGCAATGTTGAACTCTTGGAAGGTCGTTTTCTGGAGAACGGTGAAGAGGGCATCTTGTTGAGCCGGCGTGCGGCGTAGTTTCTCAATCGACGATTGGCGGAGCCCCTTGCGGTGGGTGATCCCATCGTGCTGACCAGATCGG
>PWMW01000300.1 GCA_003559095.1 Clostridiales bacterium
GTTCCACATGGTCTAAATAGTGCAGTTCATCGAAGACGACCCAAGAAAATCCGGGAATCCGGGCATCGTCGCTGCGCAGCATATTGCGAAAGACCTCGGTGGTGACCACCAAAACTGGCGCCGTCGCATTGAGCGTCAGATCACCGGTGGCCAAGCCAATCTGCCCGCCGCCGCATTGACTGCAGAACTCATCAAACTTCTGATGAACCAGGGCTTTGATCGGGGCGGTATAGACCAGACGACTGCCAGTCTTCAATGTTCTATCGATAAGATATGACGCAATTAGTGTTTTTCCAGTCCCGGTGGGGGCACTGACCAGCAGCGATGTGTTCTGCTGCACGTGATGCAGAGCTTCTTGTTGGAAATCATCGAGTAGAAGTCCGCGGTAGCGCAGGAGCCGCTGGGATCGTTTTTGTTTTGTCATGGTGCAACACTCCATATAGAGTATATTCTGTATGGCTGTGCCAGTTCCTGTCAGAGAAAAAAGATTGAAACTATACAGGAAATGCTTTGTGCCAAACCGAAGAGTGACTACAACAAAGAATTCGCAGAAGGAGTGGCAGCCTGTGCAGGTACGGAATGTGGTAATCGTAGGAGTCTTGGTTGTGATCGCTGTATTCGCAAGTTTGTGGATTGGCTCGCGCTTGGTGGATCAAGAACCGGTGCTGCAGACCGAGTATGTCGGACTGCAGATGGAGCAGGAATTGGATGCCCGGTTGACGGCCATTGAGACGGCACTGCAGTCGTTGAGCCGGCAGATGGAAGCTGTGGACCCAGACACCGATGCCAGTGTTGTTGAGGATGCCGTGGCGCGTAGTTTGGAAGGTGTCTTGGCTGAACTGCAGACGCTGGCAGCCTGGGATCCTGACACCTGGGAACCGGTGGCAGCGCAGTTAAATGCCGACTATGAGCAACAGCTCCTGGCCGACGTAGAGGCCGCCGTCGACCGACGCCTGGCTGCATGGGATGTGGAGCAGTTGGTGGCTGTTCGTGTGCAGGAGTCGCTAGCGCAGCAGTGGGCAGCGATGGACGTCGAAGAAACCTTAGCCGCCGCCGTCGAAGCACACTTGAACGCTTGGATGGGAGCGGAAGTTTTGCTGCAGCAGCTCCAGGTCGTAGTCCAAGACGAACTGCAGGCCTTTGATGCCGCAGCCGCGGTGGCGCCTCAAGTGGAGGCCGCCGTCGAGCAGCAGTTCGCTGCTTGGAATTGGCAGGAACAGCTGGAGATGGCGTTGGATTTAGATACAGCCTTAGAGGCGCAGACGGCACGGCTGCAGACAGATATATCCCAAAGGGTACAGGAACAATTGGCGGCTTGGGACGCAGAGAGCCAAGTCTTGCCTGGCATCCGAGCTGCTATTTCCGAAGAGATCGCCGGCCTGGACCTGCGGACTTCCATCAGCAGTGATGTGGAGCGGGCTGTGAGCGAGCAGTTCGCCGCCTGGGATGTCACAGAGATGCTGGATGAGCAGGCGGCCGCGATGCGTGCGGCCACGGAGGAGGCCATTGCTGGTTTGGACCTAGCGGCAGTGGTTGCCCGTGATGTGGAGCAAGCTGTCAGTGAGCAGTTGGCCGCTTGGGATGTCACAGAGATCCTGGATGAGCAGGCGGCCGCGATGCGTGCCGCCACGGTGGAGGCCATCGCTGGCCTAGACCTAACCGCAGTTGTCACAACCGGTGTCGAGGAGGCTGTTGCAGCCCAAATCACTGCTTTGGATATGACGGGCACCCTTCGTGAGCAGTCGGCCCAGCTGCAGGCGGCGCTGACTGAAGAACTGGCTGCTCTGCAGCTGCCGGCAGCGGTCAGGACCGAAGTTGCAGAAGCCGTAAGCACGCAGTTTCAGACATGGAACCTAGACGAACAGCTGCGCACGGCGCTGGATCTTGAGGCTGTGGTCACACCGCAGTTAGAAACGGCTCTGACCGCTGTCGTCCAGCGGCAGTTAGCCGCCTGGGATTCGACCGAAGCATGGACCCCCGTTGTCCAAGAGGCTGTGCGGACGGAGTTGGCGGCACTGGGAATTGCACCTGAAGTTGCCACTGCAGTGACAACGGCGTTAACGGATGTGGTGGCTGAACAGCTGCAAACCTGGGATTTTGCAGCGCAGTTGACACCGGCCCTGGAGACGATCATGCAGGCCGAGTTGGCAGCGTTGGACCTTGCTCCTGACGTGACCCCAGATGTGGAACGAGTCCTGCGGCAGGAACTGGGAGCTTGGGATCTCGAAGCCGCAGTCCAGACCGTGGTGACGAAGGCTGTCAGCCAACAGCTGGCTGCTTGGGATATCGAGGACCGCTTGACCGAACGGCTGCAGAGCACGGTACGCACCGAGTTAGCGGCTTTGAACCTCGAAGAACAACAAGTGATCGTGATGCCGGAACCGACCGACCCCTTGGACATCCAAGAAGCCTTAATGGCTGTGGAGGATCGCTTCGCTGCTGTGGTACGGACCGTGGTTCAGGAGGAATGGCGGAACCTAGGGTTCGAGGAACGCATCTTGACTCAAGTTGAGCAGAGTATACAACAGGAAGTTGCCATGTGGCCGGCACCGGCCGACGTTGTAGCCCATGAAGGACCCCTGTTTATCGATCCGGACCTGTTGACCGGCGAACAAGAGATCATTGTCTTGGGTGAAGCGGAGATTATCTCCGAAACGGCTGACCACTACGTCATCCGTGTTCTCTATGGGGATACGATCTGGAATCTGATGCGGCGGCTGTATGGAGAAGTGACCATGGAGGGTATTGCGGCCATCTTGGAGCTCAATGATCTGGAAGCGGGTCGCTTCATGCGGGCTGGATCCATTCTGCGGATGCCCAAACAGTTGGATTAAGCGTCCGCTGAGGGCCGCCATTAGAAGAGCCGGAATCGGGCAGGCACCGCAGTGTTGGGCCTGCATCCACGGCAATCTCGAAGGGTTTAGGAAGGTGAGCGTGTGGAAGCAAGACTGCTGCAGCAATTGCGGTTTCTCAGGGAAATTGACGGTATGAAGAACGTCTGGCGCCAGACCCGCTTAGTTGACGATTCGCGGCGGGAAAACGATGCCGAGCATACGTGGGAACTGGTGGTCATGGCGCTGACGCTGGAGGAATATGCTCCTACGGGGACTGATCTGCTGCAGGTGCTGCGGCTGTTGGCTCTGCACGACATCGTGGAGGTGGATGCCGGAGACACGTTTGCATTCGATGCCAGCGGTCACAGGGATAAACAAACTCGCGAAGCGGCGGCGGCTGAGCGCATCTTTGGACTCCTGCCGCCGGATCAAGCAGACTATTTCCGATCCCTGTGGGATGAATATGAAGAACAAACGACCCAAGAAGCCCAGTTCGCGCTGTGCATCGATCGCCTACAGCCCTTCTTGCACAACATCTATACGCGCGGTGGAACCTGGTCCGAACACGATATTCGTCGCGAACAGGTACTGCAGCGCAACCGCCCTTGGGCGCAGCACATACCTGCGCTGTGGCAGTTGGTGCAGGATTGGACCGACCAGGCGGTGAAGGATGGCATTCTAAAGGAATAGGTGGTGGTTGTATTGAATCAAGCACTAGCACAGCAGATGCTGCAGCTCTGTACGACGGGTCTGGAAGGACTGCGCCATGTACACCAGCGCAACAAGGAGGGGCATTTTGAATCCACGGCACTGTTGTTCCACGATGTGGTTTGGGCGTTTGCCGAGTTGGAGCGGACCATGGAAGAAGATGGTGCGGTTATGTCTGAGGACCTTCGGGAAGCCAAAACAGATCTACTGCAGTCGTTGACACGAATGGTTGAGGCCTATGAAGCCGAGGACCATGCCCGTATCTTAGAGCATATGGAACTGGAGCTCATGCCACGGTACGAACGGTGGCATCGAGCGCTGCACGACGAATTCCAGGCCCATCTCAATTGAACCTGTCTCAAACCTGAAGCGAGCCAAGCAGCCCTGTTTCACGGAGAACAAAGCGTGGTTTACCACCGAGTAAGAAATGCCGCGTAGCAGGCATTTCCCCGAGCGGAACAGTCAACGTTGGGCGTTGGAA
>PWMW01000046.1 GCA_003559095.1 Clostridiales bacterium
GGAACTAAACCATGTTTCCCAAGCTGGCCATACCGACCGCTCCCAACCAGTAGATATGGGAACGATGAACTCAGGATCCCGTGGAAAGTACATGTCCGTGGCCTTGTCACCGTGCCACATGGTGGCATCCATCAGATTGGCTGGGGCCCGCTGGGTCTGTAGTTCACCGGAGACACTGCGGCTGCGCACGTCAATGCCCAACTCACGCCAATGCTGGGAAACCAGTTCAACGTTGGGTGTCTTGGGTGTTTCGATGTCTGCATACTCGATGGTGAATGTGACCCGCTGCCCATCGCTGCGCAGACGATAGCCCTCGCCGTCACGGCGATCAAGACCCATCTCGTCCAAGAGCGCGTTGGCCCGTTCGGGATCATACTCGACATACGCCTCGGCGTACTCGGGACGGAACAAGTTACTCTCGTCAATCACAGTGTACTGCCGAGGAACGGCCTGACCAAAATAGATGGTATTGCTGATCTCTTCGCGGTCCATGCCGAGAGACAATGCTCGCCGGAAGCGCACGTCTTGGAAAATTTCCCGCAGGGCAGGATCCTGATGGGTCAGATTCAACTGGTAGATAACATCACTGCCCATACCGGTTTCCCACAGCAGCGTGGTGTAATTGCCCGCTTCTTCAAAACTGCGGTACAAGGGGTAGTTCTGGACATCGGCCATGTTGCCGACGAAGTCCAGCTGCCCGCTGAGGATCATCCCCTGCACCACTTCCAAGTCACCGGCGATCTCGGTTTCGATACGGTCAATGTACGGGAGCTGGTTGCCTTCGGTATCCACTTTGTAGAAATATGGGTTGCGCGTCCAGATGCGGCGATCCCCAGTGGCCGACTCCAAAACGTAGGCGGCTAAGGTGGGAATTTCATGGTTCAACGGCCAACCCCAAACATGGTCCCAACGGTGCGCTCCATAATACTGGATCCAGTTGTCATGCCCCGCGGCGCGGAACCGCTCCTCCAGTTCGTCCATGGGGACATAGTCAGGGTGGAAGTTAGAAAGATAGTGCTTGGGAATGAGCATGGACCAGACACTGTCATGAACCAGATGTTTCGCGAAGAACGGCTTAGGTGCTACGAAACGAAACTCGACGGTGTAGTCGTCCAAAGCTTCTACTTCCATCCACTCGCCGTTGGCGGTCCACTGCCGCGGCAGCCACGAGGTGTACTCTTCGTTGCGCAACTCGCTGTTATACCAGTACAAGATGTCCTCGGTAGTGAATGGCACCCCATCGGACCACCGCAGGCCTTCCCGCAGTTCCAAGGTCCAAACAGTGGCATCTTCGTTGGAATAGATGTTCTTGGCTACCTCCGGTTGAATTTCCGTTCCATCTTCATTGGAGACAAAGAGGCTGGGAAAACTGGCCACCATGGTGTCGTCGCCGTAGCCAGTGGGGCTCAGCGTTACTGTACGGAGCGTGCCGCCGTATTGCCCGATACTGTCAATGGGTTCGACTACATAAACATCCACGGGTAACCGCTCTTCCACCGGCGGCAGCTCGCCTCGTTCTACCAGTTCATCCAGGATCGGAGATTGCTGAAACTGTGCCGAGGCTGCAGCGCTCAGCACCAAGAACACGGCCAGTACCACAAACACATTCATCGACCATCTCTTCACTTGTTGTCACACTCCTTCAAAGGTTTTGTGCACATCGACTCCGCTGCGACGTATGGGCTTGGCACCACTCCTCTCAAGCAGCTGTGTGGGAAAAAGAGCGTTAGCGAGCAACACCCGCCAGCAAGACTTCACAAAGGCCATTCCATCCACCACGAAGCTGCATACTGAAAAACACAAGCAACGAGCAAAGAACCAACGTTGTTGCGTGTCTGTCGCTGGACGAATCCCTTCGAACTGCCAACGCTGCCCATCACAGTTGGCCCCGCTTGCGAGCAGATCCCTTCCCGGACCGCACTGCCGGCCAGCGAACCGGTTAGCTAATCGTTTCACTGAACCTCCTAAAAAAATCCATGCGTTATGGTTCTTGTTTTTGATGTTCGTCAGCAGCCCACAAAATCCTGCAGACAACGAAAAAATTCTTGGCGTAAATGTCCCAATCTCGTTCGCTGGGGTGGTATAGGCCTTTCCAGCTGCCGCTGGTTGGTATCACCAATTAACTCAGACGCCAGGGGCGCGTTGGAGCGGAACTTCGCAGCTTCGAGGCCCAATGAAATGTCGCAAAGATCGGTGCACAAGCCCAAGTTGTCACAATAGCCGTGGTCGCGGGCTCATTACAACCACATAGACCCATGGCGGCACTCTCCAGGTTTGTCGTCGGCCAGCGAAACCGCAGCCATTCTGGGCAGTGCTGCTAAAGGGCCAGATACACGGCTAAGCCCACAACAAAGGCTAGGACCCCGAGAATAGCAAAGGCCACAAAGTAGAACAGTGAAGTGCTGCCCGCCTCCGCGGTGGCCCCAAGCCGCGCCATCATGAACAGCGACATTAAAGGTACAATGGAGACCAACCAGTTCCAAGGAAATGACACCACGGCAGTCACGTGCAGAAACACAATGCTCAAAAGCTGCAGGCCCATTACCCAGCGCCGCGCCGTTTTGGGAGAGAACCGGACGGCACTGGTCTTCTTGCCACTGGCCTTGTCCGCTGGATAGTCCGGCAGACTGGTACTGATGGCGCAGGCGAGATGAGTCGGGAACAATAGCAGCAGGAGGGCCCAGGGAAAGGCCTGCAGGCTCCCCGCTTGGACATAGTAGCCAAAAAGGGGCAGTACGCCGGCAACACCCACCATCTGGAGCAGCTCGCCGCCACCGCGATACGAGAGCTTAATGGGTGGATAACTGTAGGCCCATAACAGCCCCAACGATAGGACCACCAACGCCAGTGACCACGGCCGGTCGTGATACACCGTTAGGTACACACCGATCGCTGCATTGAGAACTACCATGAGCCTAATGGCCTGAACCATCTGGGAAGCGCTGAGCCCACCTTCGGTCACGAGTACCCGCGAACCGCCGGAAAATGTATTGTACGTGGTGTTAAGGGCATCAGCATCCCGGTCTGCGTAGTCATTGGCATACACGATGTACAATTGAATGAAGAGGCCAAAGAGCTGCACAACAGCGAAAAGACGCCAGGAAAACACGCCGCTGTAAGCATAGGCGGCGGCTTGGCCTAACAACAGTGGAAAGAAAATGTAGGTCTGGGACGGCAGCCTTGAGGCCTGGAGCCAAAGAGCGATGGCGGACATGACAACCCTCTTTCTGTGAGCGCATTGAATTTCTTGGTAATAGTTCTTTGTACAACCAAGAATTCCTCCGCAGGCAGAGGCTCTTTTGCAGTATGTTAACATGCCTTGGCTGCGAACGTCCAATCTCTGTTCATGCTGGTACCTGTCAAGGTTTATAGGTGAGAACCTCGCGTTGCTTTCTTTGGTGGCTTCTTCCAGGGTATTGATATCTTTCACTCGATCCAGTAGACTGTAGGTGAGGGCGATGCTATCGACATCGCTTCTCATGAGACCTCGCCTCCCTCTTTCTCTAGGGTGATATTGGGTGTGCGAGGTCTTACTTTTTTATTCCGGTGGCAATCTCCCGCCACCACCTACTAAACATTTGCACTAACTTCATGCTGAGGTACGGAAGATAACTTTCTGTTCCCGCCACTCCATGGGTTGCCGGACAGCGGGTACGCTGCCTGCCCCAGCTTCCACATTGATCCGGGATCGGGTATTCCCAATGTCGACCTCCCAGGGCCCCAGGCACTGTCTCGTCAAGGGAAGCTCCCGGTTATTCCGTGATCAAGTTCGTGCCTGCAATCGTGCATCCAATTCTGCGGGATGGAATCGTACCGCAATGATGTAGGGGGGTTCACCTTGAGTCCAGTGACCATACGTGAGCGCCACAACGGTGCCATCGGGTAGAACGTGGACGCCAGGATACGTAGAATCAGAGCCGTGGTGATTGGCTTTCAGACGCACACGGCATTGACCTTCCCTGCCATCCACGAGATCCTCA
>PWMW01000408.1 GCA_003559095.1 Clostridiales bacterium
CGAATGTGCTTGGCGGTGGCGGCAATGCCCGCTTCATCCAGATAGTGCAGGGGCAAAATGGAATACTCCAAAGCCGTGTACACTTCCACCATATACTCAGCATTTTCGCAGATACGCTGTTCCCGCTCCTTGGCGGTCAGTCCTTCCAGATCTCTGCCGTGCAGGAAGCGACGGCCGAACATTTCGTCCTCCAGCTGAAACTCCAGTTCGAACGTGGGTACTTGATCGGGTACCTGTAGATCGAGGGCGGCGGCCGCCCGTTCTTGCCGTGTCATAGTGCATCCTCCCATTTCCAAAACTGCGCCGTTACTCGTACGAACCGACGGCTTTGGCTTTCGCCATGAACTGCTGAAAGTCCTTTAGGGAAACGGAATCGGGCACCGAATGATCCGAGCCGATGATATAGCCGCCGTTCTGTTTCATCACCGGGATGACGCGATCCATTTCGGCTAAAATTTCGTCCATGGTGTCGTTCTCGAAGAGCACGGCGTTAATACCACCGTGAAATCCCAGTTCACTGCCGTACTGTTCCTTGAGGGCGATGGGATCGACACCGGCCTTAACTTCCAGCGGGTTCAGCATGTCAATGCCAAGATCGATCAGGTCGGGGACAAAGGGACGAATATCGCCGCAGGAATGCAGCCGGACCTTAACACCTTTGGCATGCGCCCACTCAGCGGCCCGCTGGTGGTAAGGTTTGACTAACTGGCGGTACATGCCCAAGGAAAAGAACTGGCTCTGCTTGTAGCCCATATCGTCGGGCCAGGTAATTTCGTCAAAATGATAACCCGCATCCCAGACCATGTCGAAAAGTTTCAGGTCCACCTCAAGATAGTGATTGATGATATCCGCGATCCACTCGGGCTCCATGACCATGGCCATCAAGACCCGTTCCGTTCCCACCATCCAGGAATGGGTCACATCAAAGCCGAACCAAAAGCCCGCGGCCACCCAGGCCCCCTCTTGGCGCCACTTGGGATAGTTGGTCTGCAAGTAGTCCCAAGGAATGCGATCCCGACTGGGCTGCATCTGTTCTTTGGCCTGCAGCCAGGCATCGCGGTCTTTCACCTGGAAGTCCAGGAACTCCGGTACGCCGCCGGCATGTTTCCAGTGACGTTCTGTGGCTCCCCATTTGGATGTTTTGATGACGTAGTCCTCGGTCTCCTCGATCACATTCTCCGGAAAACGGGGACTGTTATCCGCATGGATGCTGGCAATGCGGTCCATGCCGAAAAAATCTACGTAGCTCACATCCTCCGGCAGCCCCTGCTGATGCCAACGTTCCACAGTCGAACTCCAGGGATAGTCAACAATGGGAACTCGATCTGCCTCTTTGTGTTCATACATACGGCGAATCCGTTCATGGGTTGTTAGTTTGGCCATAGTTCACCTCAAAATAGTAGATTATGGGGTTCTGGGGGCTTTACCATCACCGTCATACCCGCTAGGAGCGGAGACTCCACCTTTCAACATCCCGCAGTAGCTGCCGAGCCTCGCCCTCCGATTGCGCCACGGTCTGTATATAAAGCCCCTTTGGCGACAACTCCTGCAGCAGTGTTTCCACATCATGGATGTCCACCTGGTTGATCAAAATGCCTTTGCCGGCTCTTTGGATCTTCTTGAATACAGGGATGAACTCCAAGTACGAAGGTTGGTTTACCACAGAGGTCCACTGGATGATACCCAGTCCCTCAAGAGCTAGAAGATCATCGAGGTGCCGCATCTGGTCCATTCCGTCAAAATGATACAGGGAATACTCCTGCCGGGCGATGGTTTCCTGCATCTCGGGCACTAAGAACTTCTTGAACATGTCATTGGATAGCATCACCGATATGTCAGCCTGTAGTTGGGAAAACTTCCCATCTGCCCACGTGTTCAGCCATCCGACCATGGAGCCTCCATCATTGCAGTCACGGAATATCTGGTACATGCGCTCGTTAACCCTATCCCAACCAGCAATAACAATGTGCAGAGCGTCCAGAACTTCCTGTTCATTGACAACCAAATCCATGAGCAAGTTTTCATTGCCGCGCAGATGCGCTAACGCATCCAGACTGCCGGCGTTATCCAGCGAAGACACGAAAAACCGGCCTTTGGCCAACTCGGCGAAACGTTCGGCACAGCGCAGCTGGACTTGGAGCATCTCGCAGTCCCAATCGAACGCCAGAGGCTGACTCCAGTCCTTCAACGATGCCTGCAGCCATACGGTCCACTCGTCAATGACATGGGGCGAGCCAAAATAGGCGGCATGCCCAGACGCACCGAAGTTCATCGATAAGTGCGGAAGTGCTTCTCCGCCAAAAAACACAGCCGCCAGAGTGATCTCCAGTTCTTCAACGATACGGTCCGGATCGTCCCAATAAAGATAGGTCAATCGGTGGGTGTCCTGCATCCGTTTCCAGATTTCTTCCTTCGAAAATCCACTGTTGTCCTTGGGAGCCATCACCGAAACACAGCAGCGATCGACGATTTCATTCTCCCACAATGCCAAAAACCGTTCTTTGACCTGCGGCCAATCGGGTTTGTAGTGCATAAGACACACCTCTCATTCACAAAATAGATGTGTCCTAGGGGATATACCCCTAGGACATGGGGATGTCGATGTTACTCAACGGGTCTTAGGTTGTAGTAGATTTGAATACCAGCAAAGTTATGCTGCGGTGGGGCAAAGGGGTTCTCTGCAGTTGGGAACCCTTCCCAGTACGTTTCGTTGAATGTGTAAAACTCCCAAGGACGGTGCATCAACCCTTTGACATGACTATCCTCGATGAAGAGGCCGCGCGATCCCACAGTTTGTTGGCACGTCCGCTATGGCCAACACGGCCCATTCCCAGGTTGTGTTGGCGGAAGAACCGGCACAAGATGATTGCGGTTCGAAGCACACAATGTCGTGGTTTTCTGGCAGAATCAAGGCGAATCAAGAATTCCAGGACCGTAGGGAACTAACCGCAGGATGGGATAGTGGGAGTTCCAGAGGCTGTGATCCCCGGTGTCGTGAATCTTCCGCCACAGCAGTTTGCACATGTGACGCAAAATATCGTCATACTGCGGATCATCGATGAGGTTCACCATTTCACTCGGATCACTGGCAAGATCATACAGCTCGGAGCGGTCAAAACCATTGCAGACGAACTTCCACTGCTGGTCCCAAACCACCCGCTGTGTAATGATCATCCGCCCGCCGCTGTACTCTGCGTAACCTTCCGTGTATTGGCTCTCCAGGGTGGGATCGGCAAATAGCGGTGCAAAGGAGCGAGAATCCGGTGCAGCAATGGACTCGCAGTCGGTGATCTGCAGCAGTGTCGGGCAGAGATCATGCGTACCCACGCGTGCGTCCGTCACAACCGCCTCCGGAACTCCGGGACCCGCCATAATTAGTGGGACATTGTATACTTCCTCGCCCGCGTGAAAGTTTTTGCAGTACAGACCATGAGCGCCCAAAAACTCTCCGTGATCCGATGTCAAGACCACAATGGTGTTGTCCAGTTGACCCGATTCCTCGACGGCCTGCAGCAGACGTCCTAACTGGACATCCAGATCCGTGACTGATGCCCAATAGCAAGCGATGGCCTCCCGGCGTTCGTGGTCGGTCATATCCTGCCACGGCGCCCCAGCCAGTTTATAAACATAGGGGCGTCCCTCCATGGTATCATCGACACTGTCCGGCAGAGAGATGCGGTCGACATCATACTGGTCGAAGGCCTCCTTGCTGCAGACAAAGGGATCATGGGGCTCTGTCAGACTGACAAAACAACACCAAGGTTTGTCTTCCTCGCCGGCCGACTGCAAAAATCCCAAAGCCCCGTCAATAGCCAGGCTGAACATGCGCTGCGAAGGGTCAGCTTCCGTCACGCCATACAGCAGCGACTTCTCATAGCCTTCGGGCTTTTCGTTGTATTTGGACAGGACATACTCGCCGTGATCCACCCGTTCTTTGGCCAACTGCTTCACAGCGTCCGTTTCAAAAATCC
>PWMW01000073.1 GCA_003559095.1 Clostridiales bacterium
AAATGGGATTTTCAAAATATTCAAATCTGTTTTTCAGCTATATAATATACTATAGACATTACCTGAAGATCAAGAGATTATTAGAAAATGAAGATCTTAATACAAAAGAGAAGGTTAGCGAATATCAGTTTCAGAAATTGAAAGATTTGATTACCTATGCTTACCTGAATGTCCCTTATTATAAGAAAGTATTTGACCAAGTGGAATTTCATCCAAATGACTTCAAATCAATCCAGGATATCAAAAAGATACCCTATCTAACCAAGCAGATAATAAGAGAGAACCAGGATAAACTAGTTTCCACAGGTGTTTCAAAGAAATATTTCAAAAAAGTACAAACCGGAGGCACTACCGGTATGCCCTTGGAATTCATATTGGACAAAAGATATTCTACTCTTACGGAAATGGTTTTTCTACAACATATGTGGAAGGGTATTGGGTATAAACCACGCGATAAATGCATAGTTTTAAGAGAAGATAACGTCGAAAAGATAATTCCCGGGAAGAAGTACTGGAAAAGGAATATTCTGACAAATTGGTTGATTATGTCAGCATTTCACTTGAATGCTGATACATTCCCAATATTCTATAAGAGAATATTGTCATATAAGCCCCGATTCATACTCGCATTTTCTTCAAATGCCTATTTTCTGGCTAAATACATTAAAGACAATAATCTTGAGCCTATACCCGGACTAAAAGCGGTAATTTGTGCTTCAGAAAATCTTTTTGAGTGGCAGCGTAAATATATGGAAGATGTCTTTCAGGCAAGGATTTTTTCATATTATGGCCACTCTGAAAAATGCGTTTTGGCTTCAGAGTGCTCTCGTTCTCTTAATTTTGAGTTTTATCCACAGTATGGATTTGTAGAACTTATTAATAGTAAGGGTGAAGACTGCTCAATTGATGATGAACAAGGAGAGATTATCGCCACTGGTTTCAATAACTTAGTGTCTCCTTTTATAAGATATAAAACCGATGATATTGGAACTTTTACAACGAAACCCGGATATGAAAATCCCCACTGGTTTAATTTAAAAAGAATAGATGGAAGAGTCCAGGATTTTCTTATTGATCGAGACAGTGTCCCCAAAACATATTTGCATATTGACCGGCCTTTCTGGAATATTTCTGATAAAGTGCATGCTTATCAATATATCCAAAATAAACCCGGGGAAGTTCTTCTAAATATTTATGCAAAGTCAGACCTTAAGGAAAGCGAAATTGAGGAGATAAAAAATATTTTTCATAATACTTATTTTAAGTTTGAGTTGGAAGTTCAACAGGTTGATCATATACCAAGGTCAAGGAGTGGGAAATTCAGATATCTGATTCAGAATGTTAAATTTACCCAAGATGCAAATTTCTAAAACAATATGGTATGAAATATGGAATCCAGAATCTGATAAAAAAAATTCACCATCAAATCCCTCCTGGATTAAGGAATTACTACAGGTTTCTTATAGTACTGATTAAAAGAATAAGTAATTATATTATGCCTCTATGGCATTATAAACTTAAAAATATCGAAAGTGGAGAACCTTTTTCTTTTGTTTATATTGGATGGGATAGTAAATTGTGTAATTATTGGCTTAACAGATTTTCGGATTGTGATAAGATCAACGCAAAGAGTGGGAAAATAGCTTCATGGAGCATACCGAAATTTCTGGATAACAACAAAGATAAAATTGATCTTGCAATTATTGAATCAACAAAGAAAGCAGTTTCGGGCAAATATCCATTTAGTTTTTTGTTACCCCGGTGGATGGAAATGGAACTTGATATTGCATCCTCTTTAAAAAAGTCCAGGATCAAAAACATAACAAGAAATATAAAAAAGTACTCTCTTGAGTATGAAGTTAGAGATGATGCTGAGGCATTTAATCTGTTTTATCACAGGATGTACAAGCCATTTGTACTCACAAGACATGGTAAATCAGCTGACATCTCTGATTATAAACATTTTTTTTCCAAATTTCGAAATGACGAATGTGTGTTGTTCTTTATAATTAGAGAAAACGAACCAGTGGCAGCTGCATTCATTGAAGTAAAAGAAGCTGGACATAGATTGAGTGCTTTTGGAATAAAAGATGGAAGCGATGAAATATTTAAATTAGGTGTTATCGGAGCTTTGTATTATTTTGTTATGCTTCATTATTATGGAAAAGGTTTCAGTTCCATTTTGGTTGGGAGTTCAATGGCTGTTGTATTTGATGGTGTCACAGAATTTAAAATGCAAATTGGAGCAGAGCCTCATCTGGATGATTTACCCGAGAGGCCCAAGTACTATTTTCTGCCGATGAATAACAAACCCCAGATGGTTAGAACATTAAAAACAAATCCCCTTTTTTATCTGACTAATGGCGGACTGAATATTGCAACATTCATTAGTTCTGCAGATTACAGCAACAAAGCTGATTTCTTGAAATTCTTCAAACGTTTTAAATCAGATAAGGTAGAAAAAACAAATATGTTTTTTCTTGACGATGATAAGAGGATTGTTAACTGGATTAATGAAGAAGGGGTTAAAGATGTTGAAATATCCCGATATAAGTAATAAAACAATGAGCCTGCCATTTCAGGGCCGGAAAGTACAGGGATGAAAAATAGTATTGCTGTGATCTTAAGAAAATTGCGCAAATTCATTAAGTTGCTGCGGAGTAATCTAATGCTGGTAAGGCATTATCGTCTTGCCGGTAAAAGTGACGAACAGTTTTCATTTATATATATTGGTTGGGATAAAAAATTATGCTATTACTGGTTAAAAAGGTTTTCTGAAAACTATATTATAAAGCCAAAAAAAAGAATAATTGCTTCAAGCAGCATACTTAATTATCTGGACCGTAATAAAGATAATATTGATCTTGTAATTACAGAGACAACAAATAAAGCAATTTCAGACAAATATCCTTTTGGTTTCATGTTGCCCCGATGGATGGAAATGGAACTCGATATTGAATCATCTCTTAAAACGACTGCGATTAAAAAAATAATAAGGATCATAAGAAAATATTCGCTTGAATATGAAATCAGAGACGGAATTGAAGCACTTGATTTGTTTTATCACAGAATGTATAAGTCACAAATTATTAAAAGGCACGGCGAGTCGGCATTTGTTGCAGATTATAACTATTTTCTTAACAAGTTTACCAGTCAGGAATGCAAATTATTTTTTTTAATCCTGAAAAATGAACCTGTTGCGGGAACCTTTATTGAGAAAACGGGAGGTAGTTACAGATTGACAGCATCGGGGATTAAAGACGGGAGTTCAAAGATTTTTAAAATGGGAGCTACCATAGCTCTTCGGTATTTTATTTTGCATTATTTTTATGAGAAGGGCATTAATAAACTTATGGTGGGGAGCTCTATGCCTGTGATAACTGACGGTGTCACAGAACATAGAATGCACCTTGGAGCAAAACCTTACTTAAAGGATCTGGAAGGCAGGAGTAAGTATTATTTTATACCAATGAATACCAAATCTTCAACATTGAACATATTAAAATCAAACCCATTGTTTTATTTATCAGATAATGGGCTGAATATCGCATTATTCATTAGTGCTGAAGATTTTGATTCCAAAGATGGATTCTTCAAATTTTATAACCGCGTAAGTACATCAAAAATTCAAATGATAAAGGTGTTTTATTTTGACAATTGCGAAAAGATAATTCAATGGATTAATGAAGAGAATATAACTAATACAGAGTTTATCAGTTATGAAAGCCAGCTTAAATAATTTTCTGAAAAAAATCCACTTTCGCTTGCCTCTATGGCTAAGTTACTTTTATATGCCAATTGTAAATTTTATCCGGGACCTTCAAACATTCTATTTGCATATTTACTTAATTGAGGGGGAAGAGAAAGAATCAGGCACCATTCTGAAAATAGCTTATGTGGGCGAAGACCCGAGAATACAGAATTATTGGACAATGAGATTATTCAGAAGAAATCCTGTTATTACAAAAAAGTCCCGGATCGTTGTATGGAAAATTGACAGATATTGTAAACATAACATTAATAAAATTGATTTAATAATAGTTGAGATTACAAGATTAACCAAGCCATTTGTAAGTTCCGGAAAAGGATTCATTTTACCGAGATGGTTTGATACACTGATTGATGTTAAGGATTCATTCAATGCAATTAATAAGAGGAATGATACCCATAAGCAAATTAAAAAGTTCGGGTTTACTTTCGAAGAAAGGTTTTCCTATGATGATTTGAAATATTTTTATGAAAGGATGTATAAGCCATATACTCTCGGCAGGCATAGGGAATCATCGGTGAGGATAGATTATAGTTATTTCCTGAAAAGATTCAGGAAGAATGATTCCAGGCTCTTTTTTCTGATGAAAGACAATGAACCGGTGTCAGGTTCCTTTAATGAAAGGAGAAATGGAATGATAAAGTTTTCTGGTTTGGGAATACTGGATGGGCGAAGAGAAATATTATCTATGGGTGCAATAAGGGCACTATATTATTTTATGCTGGACCATTATAACAAAAAGAATATCAGGTTAATAAATTTTGGTGGGACCAGTCCTTTGCTTTCTGATGGACTTACACTATTTAAATTATCAATGCATGCTATTCCCAGCAGAAAGAAATTATTAGGTGAAAAATCCTTATGGCTGGTACCTCTGAATGAAACTTCTGCTCTTAAAATGGCTTTGAAATCAAATCCATTTATCCATATTGTTCAGAATAAAATCTATCGTGCAATGTTTTTGGATTCTTCAGAGATTAATAACAAACATGAATTTTTAAAACTCATTAAAAGAACTTGGTTTAAAAAACTCGATGGTACAAATGTATATTGCTGGAATGATACACAGAAAATTTCACAGTGGATAAGCGATGAACAACTTTCCAATCACGAAGTTGTAGAATTTGAAGTTGATAGCAGTTTAGTTTAACTATAATCCCAACGCCTGGCGGTGGTGGTTTAATATTATAAAATGGTGGCAAATTATTTCCCAGAATTTAAACAAAGGTTATACCTGTTAACCGCATTTCTTGCAGTTTTTTTTGGCATTTATCTTACAATCGATTATAGGGGGCCCGCAGAGATATCCCTTTATCCTGATTCGGCATTTGGATTGCCGGTTCTTAGAGCAAAAGATTTGGTTGTACAGGAATATGACCAAAATGGGAATTTGTGGGCTACCAGGGGGATGCTTGTATATAAATTGGAAGAAGGAAAAAGCAAGTTTAAAAGGGTGGCACGTGTACCAACCGGTTTCTCAGTTTATTGGGTACGTAATTTCTCTGTAATTAGAAGATGGACAATAAGACCTGAATGTGTCGAAATGACAGTAAACAGTAAAGGTGATATAATTGCATTATCAGCCGGACATATTTGGCTGCTTCCATCCAAAGGGAAAAAATTTCAGGAAGTTTTTATATTGGATCATTATGGACCGGGCAATCAGGGCTTGCGAAATGCTGGTATAGTTAGTGTAAACGACACACTTGTCTATTTAGGCGAGTATTTCCGGAATCCGGATAAAGAGAAAGTCAGGATTTATAATAGCCTGAATAATTTTAGATCTTTTGAAGTTGCATTTGAATTTGAGCCAGGAGAAACTCGTCATATACACGCAGTTCAAAAGGATCCATACTCTGAAAAACTTTGGGTATGTACGGGTGATGCAGACAATGAATCGATGGTGGCATGGTCGGATAATGGTTTTAGTTCTATTAATAAAATTGGTCATGGAAGCCAAATATGGCGTGTTTGTCAACTAGTATTTACTGAAGAGGCTTTGTATTGGGGTACAGATACCGGGAATGAAGATGTTGCAGGGATTTACAGATGGGTGAGGGATACAGGAGAATTGAAAAAATTGAAAGAAATTGATAGAGAAGTCTTTTATGGTGTACGACTTGCAAATGGGACGATAGTTATGAGCACAACACTGACACGCGCAGATACTGAAAAAGACAATAAAACAAGTATTTTTGTCATGACTGGGGATAATGATAAAATAATTTCAATTGAAGGTGGGACATGGAAGCATAATAAACCGGGATTTTGGTTTAAATATGCAAAGTTACGCTTTCAACGCGATCAGGGTGGTCCTTCACTTGCAATGACTATATTAAACCAAAAGGAATTTCCGGATGGTGAATTAATAATTATTTCAGAAGACACTCTGATAGAGGCCGCGGAGAACCTTAACTAGTTTTCTGCCTTTTGTTATTCAGGATCCGTTAAAAGAAACACGTGTTAACCCAATCAAATATGACTTATTCGTTCCTTAATTACCATCCAGATAAATTTCGAATTACCTGTCAGGTACCTTTTCCACATTCTGCGGGGTTCCTGAAGAAAGCGATAAAACCATTCCATACCTGTTTTTTGCATCCATAGAGGTGCTCTTTTCGTAATCCCGGCAATGACATCAAAGGTGCCTCCAACACCCATAGTAAAATTTACATTCTCTAATATATCTTTATATTTAAAGAGGAAATTTTCTTTTTTCGGTGACGTAATGGCAACAAATAAAAGTTGCGTGCCGCTTTCAGCAATTTGTCTTGCAATCACAGGTTCTTCTTCTTTAGTATAATAACCATTTCTGTAGCCTGCTATTATATCAGGGCTGTAACTACGGGAGTATTTATCCACTACTTTCTTCACCACATCTTCTTTGGCTCCAAAGAAAAAACATTTATATTTTTTTAAGTATGCCAGATTCACCAATTCCTGCATCAGGTCAGCTCCTGCAACACGTTCAGGTAATTGCTTTCCGAGGAAACGTGCTGCCCACACAATGCTCTGGCCATCAGCATTTATGATATCACAGGACACAACACTATTGTATAGTTCATCATCCTTTTGCATTAATACAACTTTTCCTGCATTAATAACAACATGTTGCAGTCTCTTATTCTCCTGTACCGCATTATCAATCTTATCTATTGTCTCTTGCATCGTAAGGGCGTCGACAGGGATATTTAAGAAATCGATCTTCATTCCAGTTACTTTAGGATATAAATTTTTTATGCACTTTAATTAAAATCTTGACTATCCGCTCAGATGTTTGACCATCCCATAATTCCGGTATGTGGGGGATACGTTTAAGAGAAAGAGTTTCATGATATTCATTCCTGATACGGGTTATATTATTGCCAACCAGAACACTTGCTCCGCCATTTTCACGTAAAGTAACCGGTCTTTCAGTATTCCACCGTAATGTAAGACAAGGAGTACCTAATACACAACATTCTTCCTGAAGACCTCCTGAATCTGTTAGCATAATCTTTGCGCCCATGTTAAGGCGAATCATTTCATGATAACCTACCGGTTCCAGCAAAATAATCGATGGATTATTGATAACCCTGTCCCATAATCCCAGATCAAATAATTTTTTCCTGGCCCGGGGGTGGATTGTCCATATAAGCAACTGGTCTTTAGTAACCTCATTTAAAAGAAATTCTATCAGTGGTTTAAAAACCAGATCTGAATCAACGTTAGAGGGTCGATGAAGTGTTAAAACCGCATAACCTTCATCACCTGGATATATTTGAGGGTTTTGAGATCCATGAGCCAAATTTTCTTCAATTATTTTATTTAGGGAAAGTTTTAAAGCCTTCTCCCTGTTGGATTCCAGAGTATCAATCATTATGTTACCCACGAAATGAATTTTCTCCTCTGGCGTGCCTTCATTTCTCAGATTATCAGATGCAAATTTATCTGGTGTGAACAACAGATCTGAAAGTCTGTCAGTTACTAAGCGGTTTATCTCTTCGGGCATTGTCATATCACCTGAACGCAGACCTGCTTCAATATGGCACAATTTGATATTTAGTTTTTTTGTAACAACTGAACATGAAAGCGTTGCATTCACATCCCCAACTACAACTACCCAATCCGGATTAGTTTCAAGAAGAACTTTTTCAAATTCCACCATGGTATATCCTAGTTGCTCTGCGTGGCTGCCTGATCCTATTTCAAGATTAATATCAGGATCGGGAATGCTTAAGGCTTTAAAAAACGCTTCTGACATCCTTACATCATAATGCTGTCCTGTATGAACCAAGATATGATGCAACTGGTCGCCATTTTCGTTGTTATACTTTTCAATTGCCCGTATAAACGGGGCTATTTTCATAAAATTGGGACGTGCACCAACAACTGATAGAATCTTCATTTTTTAGGTTTTAATTTTACAGATTTAATAAATGTACATGAAATTTTTTAATCTGAAATTACACACAGACAGATGAAAAAATTTGACTTCGTCGATTACATATGCTGTACTCAGAGCATTTAAAGGTATAATCAGATATGTAATTCATGGGAAAGCGCAGCGGTTCCGACTGTAAGCATAAATTTTGGATATTTTCTTAAAACAAAATTTATGCTTTTTTACAGAAGAAATATACATTAAATTATTTATGTGTAAAATTACACACAGACGCATGAAAAAATTTATTGTTAAAGCGAAGCGTTTCATCCTGTAAGTCAAAATTTTGTTACTTTTTTTAAACATAATTTTGACTCTTTTTTACAGGATAAATGTAAATAATCAAAGATTAAAAATATTAATGAGAAATTTGATCCGAACTTAACGCTTTTCAGCGTGTAACAAATATTCACTAAGAGCATAAAACATCCATGCCTGGGACCAGCGCATATAAGGAATCTTTGATGAGAAATATCTATTTTTCTGGTAGTAGAAATAGCCTTTATCTGATTGCATATTATCAATAGTCCATTCCGTGACTTTATCTGCCAAATTCCTGTATTCATCGAATTTACCAAGCCTCGACAATGTAATTATTAATTGAGAGGGTGAATGAATATCAATTGGGTAAATGGAATTATTGTAATATTTAGGCACTCCTTCGTCAGTAAAAAAGGTATTTATATAATAATCAAATCCTTTTTCCAATTGAGGTTCAAAGGTATTATCTCCCGAATATTTGATGTAATCAGAGATGCATTCCAGATTAAATCCCGTATGAAAGTTATCAATCCATTGGTGAAAGTCAGAGGTCCCGTAACTCCATGAACCGTCATTTCTCTGATGATCGCAACAAAATACAACTGATTTTTTTGCAGGTTCAAGCAAGTCGGCTTCGCGGGTAATACTAAAAACTCTGGCAAGAAAACGACTACCTAGTAAAGAAGCATTAAAAACCACCTTGTTATCTAATGGAGAATAGGAAAATGCAAAGTTGCCCTTATCGTCATATGTACGGTTGAGATCCTTAACAATAAAATCACAAACATTTCTTGCAACCTTAAGCAATCTTTCTTCTTTTGTGATTTCATAAGCATCAAGCAGTGAGTTTCCAATAAAGGTGCTTGCTACTACGGTAGGTGTATTTTTGGGTTGAAAAAAGGCTCTTGCCTGCCAATCAAAATTATATCCCCAACATGCACCGCTCCAGGCGTTATTAGTCAGAGATAATAGCTGACCGGAAAAAAACTTTATGTCATTTAAATAATGAGGCTCATAGTTCTTTTTATACAGATTACAGTAACCCGAAAGAAATAATCCCAGGCCTTTTGGATTATAATCTTTTGAAACTCCCGCAATTTTCCGAAAATTCAGGGGAGATCTTTTGAATAATTGTATCCATGCCAGCCTTGCAAATCTGCTTCCTGAGACGAACGGAATTGCCTTAAAGAGAGTGCTGTTTAATCCATCATAGGGATCATAGCCTTTAAAAGACTCGCTCCTACAATAATCAGTGAGTTTGATTAAGGAATTTTGAATTTTCTCAGACATGAAGATCAATCTCTTGGGGTAGTCCGGTGTAAAGACTATCTAATATCTTAAACGTTGTAAGTGTTGTGAGACAAATTGATCTGAAACTGATTGGACTTTCTTTGCCATCTTTTATTGCATCTAAAAATGCATTTACTTCTTCTTTATGGCCTTTCCCTGATGAATTTAACTTAATTGTTTTGTTGTTTCTATAATACAATCCGTCTCTGAAATCATTTATTACACCAATATGACCTCCTCCAAACACTTCAATTCTTTCTTTAGGCAAAGACTTATCTCCATTACCCAGATAGCTAAGATTGCCAATGGAACCATTTTTAAATTTTACAACAATTGCTACGTTATCCTCCGTTGCAATAGTTGTATTTTCAGTACTAATTGATTCTGCGTAAACCTTTACAGGCTCATCGCCAGTAAAATACTGCATCAGGTCAATGAAATGACATACCTCACCAATAATTCTGCCACCTCCAATTTCAGGTTGCTGTGTCCAGTGATCTTTAGGAATGAAGCCAGCATTCACACGAATATTTACAAAAAGTGGCTCACCTACACTGGTAAATTCGTTTTTAATAGTTTGGCTGATCCCGGCGAATCGTCTGTTAAATCCTACCATCAGCTGTTGAGGATATTCGGATCTGGTTTCTATAATGGCTTTTAGCTGGTCATGGTTTATTGCCAACGGTTTCTCCACAAATACACTTTTATTTGCTTTTAAAGCTTTAATAACCAGTTCAGAATGTGAAGAGTGCGGAGTTGCAATAAATACGGTGTTAATTTCTTCCTTCTTAAAAACATCATCGGAATAGGATGAGCAGAAGTTGAAATTAAACTTATCTGCTACATTTTTTGCTGATATACCCTTTGAAGTAACAACACCATCCAAAGATGCTCCCCAGGATTTTACACCTGGTATTAAATAACTCTGAGCAAAACTACCTGCTCCTATAAAACCGACGTTAATCGCATTTACGGGTAAAGAGTTAAGTTGAGTTAAGGTATTCTTTTTTGTCTCATTTTCATGGTACCTTAACAATATACCTATATGCGGTTCTTTCGTTTTGCCCAGAACAATATTATAAGCACTCTCTGCATCATTGATATCGTAAACGTGAGTAATTAATGGTTTGATATCAATTGCTTTTCTGGATAAAAGAGCCAAAAAAGCTTCCATATTTCTCTGTTCTGTCCATCTTACATATGCGAAAGGATAATCAATGCCATTTTCTTCATAATTTACATCATATCTGCCTGGACCGTAAGAACATGACATTCTGAGGTCAAGTTCTTTCCTGAAAAAATGAGGATCTCTCGGGATATCCATTTTTACGGCACCAACAACAATAACTTTGCCTTTTTTCTTTAATATCTCTGCTGAGAGTTCTATTGGATCATTTGAAAGTGCAGCCGCTGTAATGATAACAGAATCAAAACCATATCCATCAGTGAAATTCTCACATGCTTTAATAAGATTAGGGTCATTCCGGTTTATAGCTTTATCGGCAGCAGTTTTATCTGCTAAATTAACTAAGTCCTGGTTTAAATCTATACCAAAAACATTGCAGCCGTTTGCACCTAATATCTGGCATGTTATTTGTCCGAGAAGCCCTAGACCTATAACACATATATTTTCACCCAATTTTGGATCGGCTTGACGAATACCCTGCAATGCGATAGCTCCTAAAGTCGTAAAGGATGCTTCATCAGAGGATACATTGTCCGGAATCTTTGCCACAAGATTTTGGGGGACAGCTATAAATTCAGCATGAGATGCATAATCCTGACCTGCACAGGCAACACGATCTCCGGGCTTAAATATTCCGTTATTATCCATTGATGCAATAACAGTCCCTGCTGAGCTGTAACCCAATGCTTTCAGAGAGTCCAGCTTAGTCTTCACTTTATTAATAGTCGAAACTAATCCTTCTTTCTTAATATTTTGAATTACCTGTGCAACAAGATCAGGGCGCTGCTTTGCCTTACCCATCAAATTTGCCTGCCCCATTTTGACGGTACCTCGCTCGGTACCTGAACTGATAAGTGAAAATTCATTTTCTACCAGTACCATTCCCTTTGAAATCCCAGGAATGGGTATGTCATCAACATACAATTTACCGGTCTTAAAATTCTGTATTAACTGTTTCATTTCAATTTAATGTCATTTATTATTAATTGGATAATATCTGTCGGGAAAAAACTACACTTCCAGTGAGGTCTTGATATATGAAGGATCTATTTTTGAGATTATAAAGCGAAATTTACCATTTGATGTTCTGGGGATTTGATCAACATAATCAATTGAAATCCTAATGGAGTTACCTAAACGCATTTTTACAGCCTTAAGTAATTCGATTTCATCCTCTTTTGAATAACCTTTCCCACGCACAATTCTCATTATTACCTCTTCTATACTATGTTGCTCAAACTGGGCTTCTATCACATTTTTTGCATATCTAAATATAGTGGACATCCGGCCGACAATACGACCATCAGGGGTGAAGATATAATCATCAATGCGCCCTTCAATACTATCAATTAATAACCCGCTGCGGCCACATTTTGAATTTTGATTTTTAGAAACAACAACAGTATCACCAATATCGTAACGGATTAAGGGGAATGCCAGGTTATTGAAATTGGTTGAAATAATTCTTCCGGTTTCACCCGGTCCACAGGGTTGATTTTCGCTATTTAAGATTTCAACAAAACTATGTTCTTCTTTTAAATGTAGTTCTCCTTTTTCACATTCTACAATATTAGCTGTCATTTCTGATGTTCCATACCAATTAAAAACTTTCATCTGGAATATACTTTCAATTTTTTGACGTTGAAAATCAAGGAGTGATTCTGAAGATGTATAAACTGATTTTAACGATAGTTTTTTTGTTCCATACTTTTTATAAGCCAAAGCGAGTAAATATATGGAGGACGGATGCCCATGAAGCAAAAGGGGATCGAATTCTTCCAGTTTTTTAATATAGTATTTGAAGTTTGATCCGGACAAATGACTGGTGGAAAAATATAAGTGATTATTTGCCATGTCATATGTCCAGTAAGGGGGTTTATTCCTGCCGTGCCATGAAACCGGGTGGGCAGAGCACATGGCAATTTTTTGTCGATTATGTAAACCTAAACCGCTCCATTGGTAATGCATGTTTCGAAATGCATATTCTTTCTGATAAGCTTCAAGGCTTATTGGGAAAGTCATGGGTGAACCGGTAGTTCCGCTGGTATGTCCCCAGACTATTTTCTTTTGGTCTGGATTGTAGTAATCCTTCAGGTTTTGTTTAACAAGTTGTTTTGGAAGGATTGGGAAATCATGGATACTCGAAAACTCTTTTGAAAGAATCTTATATTGAGGATTATTATTATAATATGGTATTTTATTGTATATGTCAGACATGAAGCCTCTTAGCCTGTTGTTTTGGTAGACTTCAAGTTTTTTCCTGTCCCAGTATTGTGCATCATTAAGAAATTTTACTTGCTCAAAATAGGTTTTCCCGTAACGTTTTTGTCGTTGCTGCAAACCATAAATTGATGTAAATAATACCTTCAGTTTATATGGTACACTGTCATATATACGCTTTATTATTTTATTACTGTAAGACATATTATCTTGGTTGAAATCTACTTATAATGGCGCATAATTATCATGTTTACAATGCTTCAGACAAAACAATCCAATCTGCCATTCAGCATTTAGTCAATTTAAATTATGTATTAATACAAACGGAATGGGGAATCATATCAGGTGTGTAAAAACTTAAAACACCGCCGTTTTCTTCCGGGAGTGGTTGATCTTATCTGTGAATGAAGATTTTTTGCCTTTTTTCGGCTTTTCTGAGTATGCATATTTGCCGTATCTTAGTTTGTCTTCATTATTATCGTTTACCAGCAAATAAAGATCTTTGATATTCTTGCCTTCAATATCTTCAATATTGGTTGCAAGTACCTTTTTCTTTGTATATCCTATCCTTGTCACATACACTTTAATGTCTGAAATATTCATAAGGTAGAATGCATCGGTTACCAAGCCATATGGAGGCGTGTCTATTATAATGAAATCATATCGTTTCTTTAGTTCATTGAAAAGTTCATGTGTTTTGGTACTTGAAATCAATTCAATTGGGTTTGGAGGAATTTGACCTGCCTGAATGATATCAAGATTGGATACCTCAGTAGGCACAATAATTTCATCAAGTGTTGCCTTATTGATCAGGTAGGAACTTATTCCTACAAGCTCATTGGCATTGAAAACCTCATCTATAAATTTATTGGGATTTCTCAGGTCAAACTCAACAAGAACTGTCTTACTGTTAGCATGGGCAAAACTGGTTGCAAGGTTTATAGATGAAAATGACTTGCCTTCTCCCGAAAGGGAAGAGGTAACCAGGATAGTCTTGTGGCTGTCACCCCGCAGGTAATATACCAGGTTTGTTCTTAACATATGAAATGATTCTGCAATTGGTGACCTTGGATATTCTCTTACAACATTTTGTCCCTGGTTAGGATTGGTTGGTATTGAGCCGATTATCGGAAGTTTGGTGATAAGTTTTATATCTTCTTTGTTTGCTATGCTGTTAGCTACCATCTTTATTCCCAGTATTATTCCAGCCGGGAAAGCAAATCCGCCAAAAAGTGCGAGGATTAAAATAATTATCTTGTTTGGACTGGAAACGCCAATCGATTTGGGTGGCTCTACAATTTTAGCATCAGGGAGTTTGGAAGCCTTAACTATCTGTGCCTGTATCCTCCTCTCAAGAAGTGAGGTGTAAATAGCATCGTTCATGTTAAACCGCCTTTCAACACCAAGCAGTGCCCGTTGGGTTGCAGGGAGGCCTGCCATTTCACGGTCAAGTGTATATATGCTTGAATCAAGCTCATTCAGCTCTCTCCTGGCTGTATTTAGGCTGGTGTTGATATTATCTGTAATTGCCGTTTTCAGGTTGTTAATTGTTATATCAATGGTTTGCAATCGTGGATTTCTTGTTTGATCCTGGCTTAAAAACCTCTGTTTTTCTATGTTCAGAGCAGTAAGGTCTCCAATAAGTTTATTTAACAAAGGATCTGTAAGGCCGAGAGCTGAAGGTGCAAGTATCCTTGTGGAATCTTTGTACTCGATAAAATACTGATTCAACTGATTAAGATGGTTCAGCCGTCTCTGTGTTTCATCTCTTAACCTTCTGAAGTTTTCAAGCTGCTGATAAACATTCTGGGCTCTCTCTTCAACATTCATTAAACTATGGTCGCTCCTTATGCTTTGAAGTTGTTGTTCCGAGCGGGT
>PWMW01000328.1 GCA_003559095.1 Clostridiales bacterium
AGTCTGCACACAGACTGAGGCTGGTTGAGCAAGGCTATGCCTAAGTAAGGCTTGCAGCCCCTAACCCGAAGAAAGAATGCTAGGATGGCATTTTTCGAGGGTTAAGTCGAGCGCTCAACTGGGTAGTTCAAAATCAACATCTCCTGTACTCGGCCGCGCCGCTGGCCATTGCTGTTAATGGCTCGCTTGGCCATGATGGGTACTTGCGTGTAACCTTGGTACAGTTCCTGGATAAAGGCAGTGGCGGAGTTGCTCAAAAGCACCCGGCAGCCCCGGTGGGTCAAGGTATCCATGACCCTTTTCAACCGAACTTGGGTGTCGCGGCCGAAGCCGTTAATGTTGTAGCCTGTGAATGAAGCGGTGTCCGAGACCGGATCGTAGGGCGGATCGAAGTACACAAAGTCCTGGGGCTGCGCCTTGAGAGCCACCGCCTCAAAATCTTCGTTGAAGATCTGGATTTGCTGCTGCTGCAGATATTGATGAACAGCTCGCAGCACGGCCTCATTGACGATTTTGGGGTTTTTGTAGCGGCCGAAGGGCACATTGAACTCATTGTGACGGTTGACCCGGAACAGCCCGTTATAGCAGGTCTTGTTAAGAAACAAGATGCGGGATGCCCGCTGAACTGGTGTCAGCTGCCCGAAGGTGTCCGAGCGATCCATGTCTCGTACCTGGTAGTAGTAGTCCTTGTCGTTGCGATGCCGACGCAAGTCCGCCAACAGCTCATCAACGTCCTGCTGAATCACTCGATAGACATTGATCAACTCCGTGTTCAGGTCATTAACCACAGCCCGTTCCGGGCGCAGATCAAAGAAGACGGCTCCCGCCCCCAAGAATGGTTCGAAATAGGTTTCGAAACTCTTGGGTACGAACGGCCGTATCTGCGGCAGCAGCTGGCGCTTTCCCCCAGCCCATTTGAGAAATGGACGCAGTACTTTGGTCTGAACGGCCATGGAAGTCCCCCACTCTGTAAGCGTGATCCGCTGCTGGTTCCAACAACCTAACCAGCGGACCGTGGCAGTGATGATGCGGAAAGGTAGGCAATGGTAAAGTTGACAGACCTTTTGTCAATTTCATAACGTTTTCTATATATTCCCCGCCCACATCATGGATTCCTGCTTAGCAGCCAAATCTTCCAGTGAACTCTCGGCTCACGATCTCGCAGCGAGCGCGGCAGGGAATGTACCCTGAGCCGGGGGATCTGCAAAGGCGGCATCAGCCTGCTGCTCCACCAGATACCTGCAATACCGTTTGGGCATGAAGTGCCGGCCACCGACGATTGCTGCCGGACGAAGCACAGGCGGTACCATAGCGCGTCCTCGGCGGGGATCCGCATTTTGCTCTGCCGGTCATGCGCCTGTTTTCTGAGAACTTGCCTGCAGTCCCCGCATCCGGCAAAAAACACATGTTCGCCAATATCTAATATGGTACAATGGTCGCTTTTGTGGAGAGAAAACCACAGTGCTCGCAGCTGGAGCACTGTGGTGCAGTTCTGCACCGGATCGGAACAGACCTTTATTCTTTGAGGATACCGTCACGGACCGCCTGGTCGGTCCATTCCTGGACCAGCCGCCACAGTTTGGGTACGTACGGTCCCCAAGGTTCATTGCGCTTCAGTACCTGAGCTTTGCGCACGTCGTGTTCCGGCCAAGTGCCGCCCTCGGTGTAAACGTTGTGCAGGAACGGCTGCAGGCGATCCAAACACAGGGCAAAGTGAGACTCCTTGGTCTCTTGGGCCTCATACTCCTCCCATAGCGAGCGGAATGCTGCCGCCTGATCCGGAGGGAGCAGACCGAAGATCCGCTGCGCTGCCGTCTGCTCCCGCAGAGGTTTATCGTCGTGGCCTAAAAAGTCGAAGGCAAAGGTATCGCCGGCATCCAGCTCCACAATATCATGGAGGGCCAAGAGCCGCAGCACGTGCAGTAAGTCCGTGCCCGGCGGTGCATACTCCTCCAAGGTCAAGGCCATGACAGCCAGTTCCCAGGAATGTTCGGCATCGTTTTCCCGCCGGGAACCATCCACCAAACGGGTTTGACGCCACACATCTTTGATGCCATCGATTTCCTTCAAGAACCGCAGCTGCTGCTGCAAGCGCTGGTCCATACATTCACCTAGCTTTCTGCATTGAACTGGGCAGACCCAGTTTCCTGTGCCTGCCCAGCTTCGCTTTATTCCTGTCGACGTCGTTGTCGCAGAAAACGTCGTTCTTTAGTCCTCTACGGCAGCCATTGGGCCGCCCCGTGGCCTTAGCCACAGCTCCTTAATCCAGCTGTTTTGGCATCAACAGAATGGATCCCGCCCGCATAAAGCGTCCGGCTTCCAGGTTGTTCAGTTCCAGAATGGTATCGATGCCCTCTAAGGTCACCCGTCCGTAGAGGCGCCGCATCAAGTTCCAGATGGTATCGCCATAGAGGACACGGATCACATAATGCTCAGCGGTCTCAGACAACACTTCGGTCTCGCCTAGAACAATAACCTCTTGGTCTCTCGTCAGCAGTTCAGGGTCGATAACCAACGGCCCATCGTGGGGAACCACATCAGCCGGTGCCGGCCACATGGCTACTTCCTGCTGAATGCTCTGTTCCACCTGGGTCAGAATCCGATCGTCCACTCCCAGGCGCTCCCACTCATCCCGCACTACCGTGCGTACAGCCGCTGCGAAACGCTCTTCCACCGGGCCCAGTAGTTCCTGGACATCCACAGGGGGTTCTTGGGCTGGGATTATGGCGTGGATTCGTTCTTCAATGTTCCAGACGTCCAGCTCCGCCCGGACCGCAGCCTGCAGTGGTTCGCGCAAGTGTTCACCCGCATCCCAGGCTGTCAACTGCTGGGCCACCGAACGCTGCACAGCTTGTTCCACATGCTGTTCTAGCAGAGCTTCCCAGTCGAGGGCCGTGCGCAGCCGGGCTTCCAAATCCCAGGCGGCCAGCTCCTGCCGCAGGGCCTGCTCCACGGCGGGCGTCACCGCCGCACCCATCTCTAGAGCCTGTAATTCTTCTGCCACCACAGTCTGCATGGTGGCACGAAGTTGTTCAGCAGCACCCCACTGCTGCAGTTCCTGCAGCACTATTCGGGCCAGTGCGGCTTCCAACTGCGGCGTTACCAAGGCCTCCAAGTCCAGGGCTGTCCGCATCTGTGCTTCCAGATCCCAGCTGCCCAACTCGGCCAGCACCGCCGTTTGCACAGCGGCTGTCACATCGTCACCCAGATCCAAGGCAGCCAGTTCGGTCCGGACAGCGTTCTGCACCACCGGCGCCAGCTCGTCTCCGGCCTCCCAGGCAGCCAAACGCTGATCCACAATGGCGGCCAGGGCCGCTTCCAGCTGCGGCGTGACAATGGCATCCAAATCCAAGGCTGTACGCAATTCCTGCTGGAGATCCCAGGCGGCAAATTGGGCCGTGACCGCTGCCTGCACTTGGTTCCGAAGGGCTGCGGGCAGGTCAAGTTCAGCCACAGCCGCTGCCGTGGCAGCCTGCAGCTGCTCCGTTTGCCCCGTCAAGATATCTGTCAGGTTCCAGGCAGCGAACTGCGCTGCCACCGCTTGTTCCACTTCGGCCCGCACGGCGGCCGGTACATCCAGCTCGGCCACGGCCGTTTCCGTGGCAACCTGCAGCTGTTTTGTCTGCAGGGCCAACATATCCGTGAGATTCCACGCAGTCAGCCGCCGGTCCACAGCGGCTTCGGCTCGGGCACCCACAACAGCGCCGAGATCCAGGCGCTCCAGTTCGGCAGCCACTGCTGTCTGCACCATGGCTGCCAACTGCCCTTCTGCTTCCCATGCCGCCAGCTGCTCTTGAACAATGCTGGGTAGGTTGGCCTGCAGCTGAGCATGTTCCTGGCGCACCACGTCATCCAAATTCCAGGCAGCGAACTGCGCTGCCACCGTTGCTTCCACTTCCTCAGCCACAGCCGCCCGCAGATCCAAGCCGGCAATTTCCGCTGCCAACGCCGTCTGCAGCTGGCCGGTCTGCTGGCGCACCACGTCATCCATGTTCCAGGCAGCAAACTGTTCCTGCACAGCCGCTTCCACTTGCGCCGTCACCGCCGACTGCAGATCCAACTGTGCGATCTCGGCGGCAATGGCGGCCTGCATAGCTGGGAGCAGCTGTCCCGTCGCATCCCAGGCCAGCAGTTGTTCCTCGACCATAGCCGTCAGCGCTGTCTGCAGGTCCTCTGCCTGCGCCTGCATCACAGCATCCAAGTCCAGGGCCGCCGCCATCTGTGCCTCAAGATCCCAGGCAGCAAACTCCCGCTGGATAGAACCAGCCACATCCAAGGCCTGCAGTTGCTCCGCCACCACAGTCTCCAGCTGCGCCAGCAATTGCTCATCACCGAGCCAGGCATCCAGATGAGCCTCTACCGCAGCGGCAATGTTCTGCTCCACGTCCATGGCCGCCCACTGCTCAGCCAGGGCCTGCTGCACACTGGCCGCCGCCATCTCTTCCACGTTCCAGGCGGCCAAACGCTGTTCGAGGCGGCTGTCTATGCTTGCGAAAAATTCTTCCTGAAATTCCGGAGCCAACCCGGCCGCCGTGGGCTCCCAGGTCTCCGGATCCCACGCGGTAACAACCCGCAGTTCTGCCAAAACGCCTTCCAAGCTGCGGGCTACGGCCTCTTCCACCAACAGGGCTTCGGCTTCCGGATCCACGTCCTCCCACTGCCTCATCAAGACCTGCAGTGACGTTTCAATAGCGGCCAAGCGAGCTTCTAACTCCTGCTCCTTCTCAAGCCCCACATATTCGGTCTGCAAGACGGGCTCGGGGACGGCCACGCGACTGCCAATCCAAAGCCCTGCACCAACGGCGACCAACACTAAGACTCCTACAATGACCAGGTTGCGAACTTGCACTGGCTGCCACTCCCTTTTCTGCGTTTCGTTTTACAAGCAATGTTCTGTTCTTGCACAGACTTTTCCTGTATTTTTTCGATATTTTTTACCATACAGGAACTGGCAGACGAATACAGAATACAAAGGGTATGGAGTGTTGCACCATGACAAAACAAAAACGTGCCCAGCGCCTGCTGCGCTACCGGGGACTGCTTCTTGACGATTTTCAACAGGAAGCATTACACCATGTGCAGCAGAACACATCGCTGTTGGTCAGTGCCCCCACGGGGACTGGCAAGACCTTAATTGCATCCTATCTCATCGATCGGACCCTGAAGACCGGCAGTCGCTTGATCTACACCGCGCCCATCAAGGCCTTGGTTCATCAGAAGTTTGATGAATTCTGCAGCCAGTGCGGCGGTGGGCAGATCGGCTTGGCCACCGGGGATCTGACCCTGAACGCTGCCGCTCCCATCTTGGTGGTGACCACCGAGGTGTTCCGCAACATGCTGCGCAGCGATGATGTGCGGATCCCCAGCTTTTCTTGGGTTGTCTTCGATGAACTGCACTACCTCGATCACGTGGAACGGGGCTCGGTTTGGGAGGAATCCATTCTTCTTAAACCTGCCTCCATGCGCCTTTTGGGACTGAGCGCCACGGTGCCCAACATTGATGGCATTGCCCAATGGATTCGCCATGTGCACAATGAGCCGGTGGCGGTGATCCAACACCACGAGCGGGCCGTGCCCCTGCACCACCATTACTTTAACTCCTTAGGCGAGATCACCCCGCAGAACAATGTTTTGGAGCACATGGCTGCGGCGGACAACACCGGTGCTATGGACTTGAAGGGCGGCTATCTCAGCTGGGATGATCTCGGCGGAGATTTGGTACCGGATTATGCCGACAGCAGTCGCTTTCTCCAGCTTACATCCTATCTGCGCCGCAACCGGCTGTTCCCTGCTATTTTCTTTTCGTTCAACCGCCGGGACTGCGAGCAGAAGGCCAAAGAAACGGCCCGCCAGTACAATTTGCTGCCGGACCATCAAAAGCGGGCTGTCCAGTTCGTGGTGGAAAAACAGCTGCGGCGGGCCGGCATTGCCAAGAAGCGCATTCCTGGGTTCGATGATCATCTCCGCTGTTGGCTGCGGGGCACAGCAGTCCACCATGCGGGCCTGCTGCCAGTGCTGCGCCGCATTGCCGAGCAGCTCCTATCCGACGGCCTGATCCGCATTATCTATGCCACGGAGACCTTTGCTGTCGGTGTGAACATGCCCGTGCGTACCGTCTGTTTTGGCAGTCTGACCAAGTTCGATGGGCGCCGCCGCCGCTACCTCACGCAGCAGGAATATTTCCAGATGGCCGGCCGCGCCGGGCGCCGCGGCCGCGACAAGCAAGGCACGGTGATCTCCATGGCCAGTGTCAGCCATCTGGCCAAACATCCGGCCCCGGTGTGGGATGAAGCCCATCTGGAGCCGGTGAACAGCCGTTTTTCCTTCAGCTATAATCTGATCCTCAATATGCTGCAGCGCTTTCCTGACCGCTCCCTGGAAGATCTGCTGGCCCACACCTTTTCGGTGTACCAAAACCAGCGGCCCCGCCGTGAGCTGGTGGATGAGCTCAATCACCAGCGGACTGTGCTGGAGCGCTTAGACTATGTGAGCGGAACGACCTTGACAGCCAAAGGCCGCTTGGCGTGCAATCTGTATGTACACACCATTCTCCTGACAGAACTTGTCTACCACGGTGTTCTGGAGCGGGCCAATCCTGTCCAGCTGGGCCGTCTGGCCGGCAGCCTCATGTGGGAACGCCGCAGCCATCTGCAGGCCCTGCCCGGGGACCCTTGGCTCCTGGAACTGGAAGTGATCCGGGATACCACGGCCCGGCGGGCGCAAATACCCCCAGAAGAATTGGCGGTCTTTCAGCATGCCGCTGCCCTACCCATTGGTTTATGGGCCGAACGCAAGCCCCTGGAACAAGTGCTGCAGAAAAGCGCCATGGAAGCAGGGGATTTTGTGCAGCTGGTGCGGCGCAGCATGGATCTACTGCGGCAGGTCCAGAGTGCCGCCGCCAGCCCCGAACTGCAGCAGTCTGTGGAGCAGACACTGCAGCTGTTGGACCGAGACGTAGTTAAGGTCCGCGTCTAACAAAATAAAACAACGAGCAGGCATGACTGCCTGCTCGTTGTCGCGCTCAGCTCTAGTCTGGATCCGGCTAACAGCCGCCGTCTCCCAAACATTTGTAGTATGCCACCAGCGTTTTGGCATCGTGGATCTCACCATTTTTCACCATGGTGTGCAGTTCCTCCAGGCCCACCCAGCGAATTTTGAGATCCTCACCGGGGTCGAGATTCTGCTCACCGGGATCGAGGCCTTCCGCTTTGAAGAGATACATCACTTCCGTGGTATAGCCCGGTGAAGGATAGATATGCCCCACAGGCTTCAAACCCCGGGCCCGATACCCCGTCTCCCCTTCGAACTCCCGCAGCGCCGTGTCCATAGGTTCTTCGCCGATCTCCACGGTTCCACCGGGCAGTTCCAGCATATAGCGGCGGGCCGCCGGACGGTACTGCTCCACCATTAGAACTTTGCCATCGTCTTCGGCCCAGATGGCGGTGGCGCCGGGATGATCCACAATCTGAAACCGCCGGACCTGGCTGCCGACCCATACATCACGGGTAGTAAAGCGAAACATGGTATCACTTCCTGTTCGGAAAAATATACTTCCATCTTGTCACACAGCCTCTATTCGGCACCAACGGCGGCAATCCCTGCACCGTTGGATCCAGCTGCCAAACTCAACGGCAGACCTCAGGCTGTCCCTGGTTAAACCGCAGCACGCTGCGGCCGGAGGCACGCTTGGCCTGCAGGCGCTGCAGCCGATGCAGAAAGGCCGCTTCCAAGCGCCTCTGACCCACCGCCCGGCTGGCTGCCAAACCGCCGGCAGCGGCTGCTAAGGCAGCATCCCCGTCCTTGGCCTGGTGCTCGTAATATTTTGCCAGCTCGGCGAAGGCGTGGGGATCTTGGGGATAGCCTTGGGTCAGCTCGATGTACACCTGGGCAGCGGCCTCCTGGAGCTGCAGTTTTTTGTAGGAAGCTCCCAGGGTATGCAGCAGCCGTTGGCGGGTATCTGCATCGCACTCTAGGGTCAAACCCAGTTCACTGCAGCGGACGCTGTCCTCGAACTGGCCTACCTGCCAGTGGAGGCGGGCCAGACCTGCCACATCCCAGGGATTGGGCTCGTCCATGGCGTCCAAGGACGAGCGCTGCGCCAGCTGGGCAGTGAGACCTGCCAAGGACAAAATATCCAGGAGATTGTGGCGCAGAACGTCCCGCAGCAGTTCTGGGTCTTGGTACTTGAGGTAATCAAAGTAGCGCTGCGGTACTTCACTGCCAGCCACGTCATCCTGCCTGTGGAATGCAAGGATCCCGGCCTCCAGCGAGCCCAAGCTGCAGGAACGAAAGCGAAACCGCCAGAGGCGCCGACTGGGATACAGCAGATCCAAGTGGACCAGGTGTTTTGTCTGGACAGGAATGCGGTTCAGCATGAAGCGATCCTTTAAGAGCGGCCAGTCAAAACGTTTGCCGTTAAAGCTGACCAAGCCGGCGGCCCCTTGAATAGCTTGACTCACGTCCCCGAGGGCTGCTGGCTCTTCCGGGTAATCCCGCATCAGATACTGGCGGACTACGAACTGGTCTTCTTCCACACGGCCGATACCAATTAAAAAGGGCAGGGTTCCCGTGCCCATGGCCAAGCCTGTGGTCTCTGTATCCACGAACACCATGTCCTGCAGGGGTGTCCCGGCCAGTCTGGGCTCCTGCGCCAAAAAACTTAACTGGTCAGGAGCGGCGCGTCGAAACGCCCCCAGGGCCGTCGAGCCGTGGCGGTAATCCAAGGCATAGTGGGTTTCCGTCAGCCAATAGCTGCCGCGTGGCGTTGTCACGGCAACACCGCCCCAGACGGCTCCGGCGGTATCCGGGGATGGGGGTGCTGTGGAGGTTTCACCGCTGCCCTGGGGCTGGCTGACAAAGCGCTTCAATTTATCCTTCAGGTTCACCGGCCAAGACCTCCTCCAGGAACTCCTGGGCATAGTGCTTACCTTCTATTCCTACCTCTTCCATGGGACCTACACAGGATGGGCATCCCGAAAGACAGGGACAGGCATCTAGGACCTGCAGCGCCCGCTGCAGCAGGCCGCGGCGGCTGGCAAACAGACGCTCAGCAAATCCCACACCGCCGGGATATTTTTCATAGACAAAGACCGTGGGGCCCTTGCTAAAAGGCGAACGCACTTGGGCCACCACACCCAGATCCGATGGTTCGCACATCAGCTCGAGAGGTGCAGTGTTCTGCAGAATGTTGGCTGCACCCAGCAGGGCACTCTGCAGAGTTTCCCGGTCTTCATCCTCCTTGGGCGGGCGCACGAACCAATAGGCGGTGGTATGGGTTTCCAATTCTGGCAGAGAAATCTCACCCCAACCCAAGTTTTCGTGGGTGTAAAAACGAATCTTTTTGTACATGTGGGTTTTGGCCGCCACCATCACCTCACCCCAGTGGTGACTGGCGCCCGGCTCTGGGAAACTTTCGCTGATATCCAGCACCTTTAGATCCACCGAAAGATTGGCATCGGTGTAATAATCGGCCTTGACCTGATGGGCATAGGCCTTCTGCCGGTCAAAATCCAGCTGGTCAATGTGGTACTGGGCACTTTCGTGGATGTAGATGGCGCCTTCATGGATGAGCATGGGGGCACTGAACCGATCCACCTCGCCGATTACTTCACTGCGGCCGTCGGTGGTATCAATAATGGCAAAATTATCTGTGGCAGCGCTGCGCAGGGACACATGCACTGCCGGGTAGTTCTCACTCATCCAATACCAGCGGTCTCCGGCTTTGCGCAGCACTTCCTCATCCACCAAGTAGTCCAAGACCTCTGTGGGATCTGTACCACCGTACAGCTCCCCTTCCACGAAGGGCAGTTCAAAGGCGGCACATTTGACATGGGAGACCAGAATAAACATATTGTCCGGCTGAATTAAGGCCCGCTCCACACCCTGGGCCAGCAGAAAGTCCGGATGATTGATGACAAACTGGTTCAAGGGCGACGAATTGCCTACGATCACCACCGCTGACGGATCCTGGCTGCGGCCGGCGCGGCCGGCCTGCTGCCAGGTACTGGCGATGGTACCGGGATAGCCAGTCAGAACCGCCGCCTGCAGGGAACCAATGTCCACGCCCAGTTCCAGAGCATTGGTACTGACCACACCCAAGACGCGGCCGGCCCGCAGGTCCTGTTCTATCTGCCGTCGCTGCTTCGGCAGATAGCCGCCCCGATAACCGCGGATCGTCTCTGGGTGACCCAGCCGTTGGATGGCCCGGCGCAGATAGGTCACCAAGACCTCCGTATCTGTGCGGCTTTTGGCGAAGACAATGGTCTGTACTTTGGCCTTCAAGAAGAGAACGGCCAGCTTCTGTGCCTCTAAGAGCGCACTGCGGCGGATCCCTAAGGAGGCGTTGACTACCGGCGGATTATACATGATCAGATCCTTGGGACCCTGGGGGGCCCCGTTATCGTCGATGACGGCTACATCCCGCCCGGTCAGGGCGCGGCCGTGTTCACCGGGATTGGCAATGGTGGCGGAAGCGCAGATGAACTGCGGATTGGAGCCATAGAATTGGCAGATACGCTGCAGCCGACGCAGCACATTGGCCACGTGGCTGCCGAAAACACCACGGTAGCTGTGCAGCTCATCGATGACCACAAACTCTAAGTTCTCGAACAGCCGAATCCACTTGGTATGATGGGGCAGAATGCCCGAGTGCAGCATATCCGGGTTGGTGACCACAATGCTGCCGGCCGAGCGGATGGCCCGCCGGGCCGGAGCCGGCGTATCGCCATCGTACGTATAGGTCTTGATGGTGCCGCCCAGTTCATCGGACCACTGCATCAAAGCTGCCACTTGGTCTTGGGCTAGAGCTTTGGTGGGAAACAGATACAGGGCACGGCACTCCGGCTGGTCCAGCATGCGCTGAAAAACTGGCAGGTTGTAGCAAAGAGATTTTCCGGACGCGGTGGGCGTCACCACCACCACATCCTCCCCGCGATGCACCGCTTCCGCAGCCTGGGCTTGGTGGGTGTAGAGTTCATGGATGCCCCGGCGCGCCAAAACGCCCCGCAGGCCATCCTGGACCCATGCTGGGAAGGGGCCGTAGCGGGCCGGTTTGGCGGGAATTTCCTGCCAGTGGGTAATATGGCTGTTCAACACAGGATCACTGCGGAATTGTTCCAATACTGCTTCAATGCTCATGGCCTTGTTCCTTTCCCGTCCATTTCTTCCATCATAGCGGAACATTCGTTCCACTGTCAACGGCAGTGCAGGAACAAACATAAAGAGGCGGCGGGAGCGGTTCCTCTCTGCCCTGCTGCGCGCCCTGTGCAGAGGGTGCAGGCAGAGCCGCTGTGCGGCGGCAAAAGAAATGTTGGGCAATGGAAGTTTCCGGCAGGAAAATGGTTCTATACACGGAATATTAGTCTATTGGGAGGGCGATTATGAAACAAACATCTACACAGAATGTGTTTCTGGTCTATGCTGCTTGGCTTTTCAGTACCGTGGTGAACTTCTTTTTATTCTTCCAAATTCGCGAGTTTTACATGCTGTGGTTCGCACACATGAACGTAGACCGCTTTGTGGCTGGCTTTGTTGATAAGCTCCTGCTGGTCTTTATCGGGGTGTTGGCCATGGGAGTGATTGTCTTTACCGAAAGTCGCTACCGCCGCAGTGTACCCCAGACCTTTCTGTGGACCACGGGCATCCAATTCGCGCTTTTGGGCCTGATGACCTTCGGCCGCGCCAGTATGTACAACGTGGACGGCTTTCTGCCCCGGGATGGCTGGATCGATATCATCCTCTGGCTGGGCATCGGCGCCGCCTGTATTGCCGGCGCCAAATACCGCCAAAGCCGCAGCCAATCTAGCTCAAAGTAGTCCCTGTTCTGTCCACTTCGTTAACGGACTGGCATCCAAATCCCCCGCTTGGCGGGCCTTGGATGCCATTTTTTCTGCCCATTGTTGGGCGGCGGCCACCGCTGCCGCTGCATCAACATTCAGCAGCTGCCGCTCGGCCATAACCACTGCGCCGTGAACCATCATCCAGTGTACTTCGTGGCCCCGGAGGGAATAGACCAAGTTGGGAACAATATTGCGGGGCGCCGTATCCAGAATGGGATTCAAGGTCGGTGCCTTCGCATCGACGCGAATCATATCGGCGTACTTGCCGGGCTTGAGTGAGCCCACCTGGTCACCGAGGCCGATGGCAGCCGCTCCCTCCACTGTGGCCATGCGCAGGGCTTTCCATGCGGGCAGCACTTTGGGATCTCTGTACTTGATCTTGTTGAAGAGGGCTGCCAGTTTCATTTCATTCCACATATTGGCGCAGTTGTTCCCCGGCAGCTGATCCGAACCCAGGGCAGCTCGCCCGCCCTGCTGCATGAACTCCGCTGCTGGTGGCACTAGACCATCAATGATGCCGATACTGCCCGGGCAGTATACCATGGCCGCTCCCCGCTTGGCCAACAGCTGTACTTCCTGGTCCGTAGCTTCCGTTAGATGCACGGCCAAAAGATCCGGGCCTAAGAGGCCCATGGCGTCTAGGTAGGCAGGAGAGCGCTGGCCATGGCGCAGCTCCATTTGCAGAATTTCCCGGTCTCCCTGGGCCACATGCATGTGGACCATGGCCTGGCGCCGGCGGGCTTCGGCAAACACGTCCTGCAGCAGTTCACCGCCGAGAAGATCTGGCCCCTGGGGTCCGAACATGACGGAAAACCGGCCGCCGCCGGCGTCGTGCCAGTCTTCATAAAGAGCAATGTTCCTCTGCAGCAGTGCCTCCCCCACCGTATCATCCAAGGGGTAGAGTTCACCAGGCGGCACCGAACCCTGCTGGGGGGGTAGACTGTGGATCATCTCCGCCACCCGGGCCCGGGCCCCTAAACGCTCGTAATGGGGCATTAACTGGGCCATGTTGGAATTGTAATCACCGAAGGTGGTGGTGCCCGCCTGCATGGCCTCAATAATGTTCACCAGGGAGCCCGCCACCGCCATCTCGTCCGTTACGTGCCGGCGGAAGGGCCAGATACCCAACTGCATCCAATGGTCCATGTCCTGGGCTGTGCCCCGGAGCAGGGCAATACCAGTGTGCATATGGGCGTCGATCAAGCCCGGCAGGACGATATCTCCCTGGCAGTCCATCCGTTCGGCCTGGGCATACTCCCGCTGCAGCGCATCGCTAGTACCCACCGCAGCAATGCGGCTGCCCTGGACAGCAACGGCCCCATCGGCCACGTAGCCCACTCCAGGCCCTTCCATGGTGAACAGGCGGGCATGGATTAACAGTAGATCAGCTTGTGCCATGTTTCTGCCACCTCTCGCTTATCCAGTCTCAGGTGCCGATGGGATTGGCTCCCACCTGGCCAAGAATGAGATCCGCCGTCTGCAGACCACTGAGCACCGCCATGGGCATTCCGGGACCGGGGTTGACGCTGCCGCCCACAAAGAACAGATCATCATAATAGCGGCTTTTCTTAGCTCCCTTAAAGCCCAGGTTCTTGTCGCGATCACTGACCACGCCGTAGATGGCTCCGCGGTTCGAGTAATACAGCTCCTCAATATTCTTGGGTGTCCACATCATTTCGGTCACAATGTGCTGGCGCAGATCGGTAAGACCCATGGCCTCAAGTTTGTCCAAGAGGATGTCCCGCAGTTCCCGGTATTCCTTGTCCGAGTGCAGGCCCCGACCCAAGTGTGGAATATGGGGCAGTACCTTGATTACTTCGCCCCCGGCCGGCGCCAAGGAGGGATCGGACTTGCCCGGAGCTACCAGATAAATGGTAGGATCTGTGGGCAGCTGCCCTTCCCGAAAAATGCTGTGGAAATGCTTGTCGGGGTGCCGGGAAAAGAAAAAGTTATGGTGAGCCAGCTGTGGGTACTGCGTATCTACGCCCAAATGGAGCACCAAGCCCGAGCAGGCTGGTTCGAACTGTTCTTCCAGGGGCTGCCAGCGATCCACCGGTTCGCCCAGGACGTCGCGATAAGCCGGAATAAACTCCATGTTGGAAACAACCACATCGGCAGCAAACCGGCGCCCATCGGACAGACGCACCCCAGCTGCCCGCCCCTGCTCCGTTTGAATCTTGGTTACTTCACTGTTCAGGTAAATGTCCACTCCCAGTTCATCCAAAAGCCGCCGCAGGCCTTGGGCAATGCCGTAGAGGCCACCGGGAACATACCAGAGACCAAATTCCCACTGCACATAGCTGAGCAGGTTCAAAATAGCGGGGGCATCATAGGGCGAGGATCCTACGTACTTGGCGAAAAAGTTCATGGTAGCGGCCAGGTATGGGTTCCGAATGTACCGCCGCACGCCATCATCCATGGTACTGGCGCGATCGGAATCGTGGTTCAACTTTAAGGGATTGTAGGATAGCAGTACGTCCTGCAGCGTATCTGACGGTTTTTTGAAATACACCTTATTGGAAAAAGCATACAGACCTTCCGCATAGCGGTAAAAGGCATCCAGCTGCCCATCTTCGTCCACGGTCAAGTGGGCCTTGGCATTACCGGCTAGGGAACGATCGGCGTTCAGGTCCAACTGCGCTCCATCGGGGAAAAAACAGCGCCAATGGGGATCCACGGTCGTCATGGTTACATAGTCCTTCATGTCCCGGCCGGCCCGCTGAAACACCGCGCCAAATACCGCCGGCATCGTCACAATACTAGGACCCAGGTCGAAGGTGTAGCCTTCTTCCTGGGCAATATTCAACTTGCCGCCAATTTTGTCATTCTTCTCGAACAAAGATACCTGCCAGCCCGCGGCTGCCAGGGCACAGGCTGCGGAAATTCCCCCGAGACCGGCCCCTACCACGAGGGCGCGCTTATCTGCCACCGTTCGTCCTCCTTGGAGCAACATGGAGGTTGCGACCCCCTCGAAACGCCAAAGCGTTAGCCATAGTGCGCCAGCGCTGGGCGATCGAGGGCCTTTAATTAACGCTCGACGGGGGCTGCTTAAGCCG
>PWMW01000136.1 GCA_003559095.1 Clostridiales bacterium
AAGAAACGCAAGCCGGCCTCCGAAAGGATCGCCGCCGCTACACCAAGCGTGGCCGAAACCAACAGCGGCGAGAACGCGTTCGGCAGGATGTGCCGGAACATGACACCTGTCGGACGGGCCCCAATAGCCTGAGCCGCAGCCACGAAATCCACACTCTTTAGTTTGAGGAACTCGGCTCGCAGCAGGCGGGCACCACCGGGCCATGACAGCAGCCCCAAGATAATCATGATGTTGTAGATCGATGGCCCCAGGACAGCTGTGGCCGTGATCGCCAGAATGAGGAATGGAAAACTGTAGAAGACGTCAGCCAATCGCATAATTACCGTATCCACAAAACCGCCAAAATAGCCTGATACCGCTCCCAGCAGCGTGCCAATGGTCAAAGAAATTCCCACAGCCACTAGACCGACGGATAAGGAGATCCGACCACCATACAGCGTCCGAGCTAAGATATCTCGGCCCATATCATCAGTGCCAAAAAGGTGTTCCCGCGAAGGTGGCTGGTTACGCGCCCGGAGATTGGCCCGGTTCGGATCGTGGGGCGTCAACAACGGTGCGAAAACGGCGGTTAACACGAAGATGAACAATATCACCAACCCCACCAAAGCCAATCGGTTGCGGCGAAAACGCCGCCAAACCTTTTTCCCGGGAGAATCAGATTTCATGGGTGTGCTTGCTTTCACTGCCAAAACCAATCCCCCCTCAATCGTAGCGAATCCGAGGATCCGCCAAGGCGTACGACACGTCGGCGACAATGCTGCCGATAAAAATCAGGACGGCAAACATGAGGTTGATCCCCATCATCACAGGATAATTTCGTTCATTCACGGCCTGGATAGCCAACGACCCAAGGCCCGGCCAGGCAAAGATATTTTCTACGATAACTGCTCCCGAAAAGATCGTTGGGATCAAAAAGCCCGCCAGTGTGAGAATCGGCAACAGCGCGTTCCGCAGAGCATGCTTGTAGATAACAACATTCTCCCGCAGCCCTTTGGCTCGGGCTGTGCGCAGGTAGTCTTGGCTGATAACCTCCAGCAGGCTAGCCCGCATATAACGAGCAATGCTGGCGATAGTGGCCAAGCCCAGGGTAAGCGCCGGCAGGATCAGATAACTGAAGTACCCGCCCAAAGTGCGAGCTTCACCGGCCAAGAAGAAGCCTCCCGCGGGAAGCACGTTTAATTGGGCTGCAAAGATATAGAGCAAGATCAGCCCAAAAAAGAAACTGGGTATGGAAATGCCCACAAAGGCAAAAAACGTAATAATGTAGTCAAACACCGAATACTGATAGCGCGCCGACAAAATTCCCACAGGGATACCTATCCCCCACCCCAACACAATGGATGCCACGCTGAGCAGAATGGTTGCACCCATACGTTCCCGAATGAGTGAAGCCACGGGCCGGCGCGACGAATCAAAGGAGCGACCCAAGTCTCCCTGCAGGGTCCGGCCAAGCCAGCGCACATACTGGACGATGAATGGTTGGTCAATACCCAGCTGTGCCTGCCGTTGGGCAATCACTCCTGGATCCAGATCAGGAACTCCGCGCAGATGACTGACAGGGCTACCCGGGGCGATGGTAATGACTAAATACAATAAGAACGTAAAACCCAATAACACGGGAACACCCTGGAACAATGTTCTACGCACTATATATCTCCACATAGTATCACCTCACAAAAGCGGGAGCAGCAGCAGAAGCGCCACTGCTCCCGTATTCCGTTCGCAATGCACAGCTGGTTCATCGTTCCCAGAAGACCACGTTCAACAGCACATCCCCTTGGAGACTGCCATCAACTAGAGATCAACTAGAGATCAACCAGAGAATGCCCTTACTGCTCCAGCCAAATGCTGCGCAGCAGCTGGCGAGCTACCAATGGGCCGTAAGGACCCGGATCGGTATCAAGACCCTGGACCCGCTCATTGACGGCAGCGATAACAACGGCGTAGTTGAGGAAAATATACGGAAGTTCGTGGTTAATGACCTGCTGCCACTCCGCATAGATCTCCTGGCGTTCCGCCATGTCCGTAACTCTGCGGCCCATCTCGATCAGCTCATCGGAACGATCATTGTAAAAGCCAGGATCATTCCAGGGCACAGTGGAGTGCCAAATGCCAAAGGGATCGGGATCCACAGACAAGCTCCAACCCATGGTGAACATATCGAATTCACGGGCATCCACACGGTCCACAGCAGAACTGAAGTCCATGAACTGGAGGTTCACCTTGACTCCGATATCTTCCATGTTCTGCTGGAACAGCAGCGCCATCTGCTCTTGGGTGCGGGTACCATCGGGAACCAGCAGCTCGAACTCCAACCGCATGCCGTCCTTTTCCAGGACGCCATCGCTGCCCGCGGCCCAGCCGGCTTCAGCCAGCATCTCGGCAGCCAAGTCCGGATTATAGGCATAATCGTTGATACCTTCATCGCTGAATGCCCAAGAAGCCTGGGGCATGGGAGCATTGGCCACAATGCCAAAGCCTTCGAGAATAATCTCGACATAGGTCTCCCGGTCAAAGCCATACTTCATGGCCTGACGAACATTCACATCGGCAAAACGGTCCTGCCGCAGATTGAATGCTATATACGAGTAGCTGAGAGCTTCATGCACATAAATGTCCACGAAGTTAAGGTTGCTCACTTTTGGATAATGCTCCGGCGAGATCTGGATAAAATCCACCCGATTTTGTTGCAGATAGATCGGCACAGCATCGTCGGCCACTTTCTGGAAAACCAACGTGTCGATGTTGGGGCGGCCGCGGAAGTAATCTTCGTTGGCGTCCAAGATCACGTGCTGGTCGGTGACGAACTCAACAAACTTGAAAGGACCGGTTCCAATGGGATTAGCGTTGAAATCGGCCTCTTCCAGTTCGCCCACGGGAATGTCGGCCAGCAGGTGCGAAGGCAGAATTCCGTAGTTGAACTGAACCAGAAGCGGTGCGAAGGTCTCGCGAGTGCTGAAGCGAATGGTGTAATCATCGATGACCTCAATACCCGGTACAAAGTCAGTTTCACCATCTCTGTACTCTTCAGCGCCATCAAGAACGCGGAAGTTACCAAAACGAACACCTGTGTATTCTGGATGGAGAATAGTCATATACGTGTACTCCACGTCTTTGGCAGTCAGTTCCACGCCATCATGGAACGTAACACCTTCACGCAGATAGAAGGTAATGGACAATCCATCCTCCGAGATTTCCCAGCGTTCTGCCAAATTCGGCTGCGGCTGGAGTTCCGCATCGATCTCAATAAGACCATCATAGACAACATCAATGACCCAACCGTCGTAGACTTCGGTGTTCAGGATGGAGTTAAACATACCACGAGGATTCGTGGTCATTCCATACCGGAACGTACCGCCCTGCACGGGTTCTGCTTGCACAGCTGCACCCAAGGATGCCACTAACAGCAAAGCCAGTGCAACGAACAACATCTTTTTCAACATAAGCCCCTCCTTTTGATGGTTGTGCCGTACCCTCGAAAAGAGCACGGCAATGGTTCCATGGTGTAGTATTCTGCATGTTTATTCAATTTCCTTGCCGTACTCCCCGAACCAGCAATATTTTCACAAGTCAAACCCTTTGTGACATGTGACCATTACTGGTTAACGAACAGTCTCATCCAAAGGCAAACCTCCCTCTTCGTAAAGGCGCCGGCGGTTGACTTTATCCCGGGTCAGTTCGGCGGCGGCATATCTTGCCACCTCCCTGGCCCGCTCAAGGGGGACCACGATGACACCGTCGCCATCACCGGCAACGATGTCTCCCGGCCGGATAAGAACACCGCCCAGGTTGATGGGCTTCATGAGGTCAGAGAACTCCAACCGACCCTGAACCATGGTCCGAGAAACATGCCGGGAAAACACGGAGCATTTCTGGGCAATGACTTCATCGGTGTCGCGGCAGCCGCCATTGGTCACAATGCCCCGAGCGCCTTTGTTGAAAAAGCGCAGAACGTTTTCAGAACCCAGCAGGCCGACATCAAGGTCACTGGCATCCACACAGATCACGTCTCCCGGCTCAATGACATCACCGATGGGATAGGGGCAGATTTCGTTATACCATCTCCCCACATAGGTACCATATTCTTCGGGCGTCATGGTCGGTATTTTGCGGTTGGTCGGCACATACCGCGTAGTCTTGGCAAACCCCACAAACGACATGGATCTGCTCAACGGACGAATACTGCGATCCACCAGCCCCACATCGTGCAGCATCAGCCAGTCCATACCATCGGATATGTCAGCAACTCGCAGCGGTTCAAATAGGGCGAGCAGTTCTTGGCGCTCGCCGGATGAAAGCTCCATTGGCATGTTAGAATCAACCTCGCTATTCCCTATGTATAAAATTCGCCCATACTATCTATTTAATGACGAAGACGCAGAATACCTTCCTCAAGGATTCATTGGAAGGCATGGTTTCGCACCTATGGATCGGTCAAATGGCAAAAAAGCGGATGCCATCCCCCCAAAGGAGCAGCATCCGCCGGTATCATCGTTATGATCGATTATTGTTCCAGAAGCTTCACCAACTGGTACAGCAGCCTAACGCCCACACCTTTGCCACCTGCGGGAGCGTACTCACCGGCTTTATCCGAAAACGCCGTTCCCGCGATGTCCAGATGCAGCCAGGGTTTCTTCTGGACGAACTCGCCCACGAACAGCCCGGCTGTAACCGTACCTGCCGCCCGTCCGCCGGTATTTGTCAAATCTGCCGTCTTGTGCTTGATAAGCTCTTTGTATTCATCGAAGTTAGGCAGCTGCCAAACCTTCTCCCCGGTCACTTGGGATGCCGTCTCCAACTGCTTGTAGAAATCCTGGTCATTGGTGACCACAGCCGTCGAGATATGGCCGAGGGCAATGATAGCTGCTCCCGTCAAAGTAGCCACATCCACCACCTTGGCTGCCTTTTCGTGTTCAATGATATACGTGATGGCATCAGCTAAGGTCAAGCGTCCTTCGGCATCCGTGGAACCGATGAAGATGGACTTGCCTGCCATGGACTGAATGATGTCTCCGGGACGGTAGGCGTTGCCGGCAATCATGTTCTCACAGGCGGCAACGACAGCCGTGACATTGGCCTTGGGCTTCAATTTAGCAATGGCAGCCATGGCACCGATCACAGCGGCTGCTCCGCCCATGTCGCATTTCATGAACAACATGCCGTCATTGGGCTTGATGGAAAGACCGCCGCTGTCGTACGTGAGGCCCTTGCCTACAAGTCCGATGATATCTTCCGGACGGTCCGGGGCACCTTGGTAGCGCATGACGATGAGCTTTGGTTCATTGGCAGACGCACGGCTCACTTCCAAATAGGCCTTCATGCCCAACTCTGCAATGCGCTCGCGGCCGCTGACCTCCACTGCAAAACCGTAACTTTTACCCGCTTCTTCGGCGGCTTCCGCCAGTTTGGCTGGGGACAGAACATTAGCCGGCTCATTCACCAAGTCCCGGGCGAAGATGGTGGTTTCGGCCAGGACAACACCATCAGCTGTGGCGCCACTGACATCCTCTACGGCCACAATGTCCAAGGCGTCAACCACGACCGGCTTTTTCTCACTGAGATACTTGTCAAAACGGTAAGCAGCCAGCAGTGTGGTCTCAGCTACCGTGCGGGCTGCATCTGTCGCCGCTAGGCCTTCGGGAAGACCGGTCAAATGGACAGCCACCAGTGTGCTTTTCAGGCGTTCCCATTCTTTAAATGCTTTACCGACCACTTTCCGCAGGCGTTCCCATTGGAAGTCGGCGGGATCGCCCAAGCCAGCCACAACCACCTGCACACTGCCGTCAGCGGTGGCCAACGACAAACTTGTGATTTCGCCTACCTTGCTCAGGGCATCCATGTCCGGAAGGTTAGAAGCAGCCAGCTGTCGCTGTTCCGCCCCGAGTGGCGCAAGGATCTCTTCCAGGGAACCTCCAGAAAAAGCAAAGAAACTGTGAGACCTGGCATCGGTCTGCTGTGTACTGCGGATTTGCATAGTCATCGCTCCTTGTGTTTTTCGTAGTTCATACCATAACCTGACTTGAAAATGCGGTGTCCTCAAGACTCCCACCGGAACGTGGGAGATGTGTACTCGTCTCTCTAGAGAATGATTCTCGATGCATGCGTGATCTCCTTCGTCCGGGACACAACAATAATCAGACCCCACCACTACCTCTGAGGTGTGACCGGGGCCTGTGTAATGCCATTATACGAGAATCCGTTTCTGACAAGGCTGATCATCATCAAACCGCAAAAAACGCATCCGGGTCGAAACCTAAGGACTGGGGAAGTTCGCATAGACTCGTTCATCGACATATTGTTAGGTTCTTGAATGTTTCCTACTCCGCAACCAAACCAGGCCGGACAGGGAAAAGCGAACCACAGCAAGACCGAAAAGTGAGCAAGCAATGTTCCGTTCAAGACACCCCCTTCTTCAAGGCCGCAAGCTCGTAACCATGTTGAAACTGACGATTGAAACGGTCGCAGGCACGTGCAGTCCCAGGGGCACTTTGGCCATGGCTTCGGTCTGTTGGCACCCACTAGCTAAATAGAAGTGCCCCAGAAGCTCCGCCTGACTCTATGTCTTTGATCGATTCACCACTAGAGCTTCTTTGGGCGTAATACCAGTCATACTGGACTCATGAGAGCTGGAAAGGGCGTGCCGATCATGGAACCGTCCGCTAAAAGGATGGTGAAAAATGACCAGTTACAGATCTGCTAGAGACTGGCCCAGGCTGCTTGGGGGCCGACGCCCTCAGGGATCGTCATTCCTTGGCGCCGCAGTATCTGCTCCATAGCAGAAAGGAATAGCATTACATTGTTCGGTGAACAAGAATGTCCCATCAAGCCAACACGCCAAATGACACCCTTCAACTCTCCCAAGCCACCGCCGATCTCTATACCGAAACCGGCCAAAAGCTCCCGTCTGACAGTCATATCGTCTATGCCTTTGGGGATACGAACACTAGTCAGTTGTGGCAGCCGATGTTTCTCCGCTACGTGTAGGTCTAGGCCCATGGCCTCAAGTCCGTTCTGAAGAGCTTTCCCCAATCGAGCATGGCGTTGGTAAACGTTATCTAGACCTTCTTCGAACAGTAATCGAAGTGCTTCTCGTAGAGCATAGTTCATGGATATGGGAGCAGTGTGGTGGTACGACCTTTCACTGCCCCAATAGGAACGGATCATTGACAAGTCCAAATACCAACTCTGCACGGGCGTTTTCCGTTGATCCATTCGTTCCAAAGCCCGGTATCCCAAACTAACGGGAGCCAGTCCGGGAGGAGCGCTGAGGCACTTTTGGGTCCCGGAGTAGCAGGCGTCAACGCCATGTTGATCAACGTCCACTGGAATACCACCTAACGACGTTACAGCGTCTACGACGAACAGACAGTCATGTGAGTGTGCTAAATCGGAAATACCCTTGAGCGGCTGCTGTACACCGGTAGAGGTCTCGGCATGGACTACAGCGACCATTCCGATGTCCGGATTTGCTTCAAGGGCCGCTGCTAACTCGTCTTCAGAAAGGGTATCGCCCCAGTCAGCATGTATTTCCGTAACAATGCCGCCACAACGTCTTGCTACATCTGCCATACGCTGGCCGAACAGCCCATTGACGCCTATCAGCACATGATCACCAGGTTCAAGTAGATTGGCAAATACTGTCTCCATGCCAGCGCTGCCGGTTCCAGACATCGGCACTGTTAATAGGTTTTCGGTTCCAAACGCTTGACGCAACAACTCCATTATATCGTTCATGATTTCTAAAAATTCTGGGTCCAAGTGCCCTAACAAGGGTATGGATAGTGACCTCAGAACCTCTGGATGTACGTCGCTCGGCCCAGGTCCCATTAGAATTCGAGGCGAAGGTTTGAGTGCTCGCAACATAGCTATCTCTCCTAACTTAAATTATTGACACAACCGTTTCCGATGTGCGTGGTCAAACGAATTAACAGATATCAACTGGATTATGGTCGAGTTGTTCATGGTTCACTACTAATTCCGTGGCATCAGGGGAGTCACGGTTCGAGACTGATCTATTTGGAATCGCAGCACAACAGCGCGGAACAGATAAGGACACCGTCGGGGGGGACGGATACACGGAACTTATTAGCGTGCTCGGACTGCGTGACTAAGTAGTGTTCTCTCGGAGCGTGGCAGCGGACCTCAAAGACAGTGCCTGGGATCGTAACCTCCGTTTCTTGGTAAAAAAGATTATCTTGGTTTTCCACAGAGACAAGAACAGTGTTGTCTGTGTTCGCCCAACCACGCAATCTTCCTGATGATGAACGGAAATCGAGCAGCGGGTCCATGCAACCGATGGTGTTGGTTTTTTGTGATCCGGCACTACTCGCCGATTGACGCCCATGCTCATCATTAAGGGTTTTCGATGTGCTATCATGAGTGGTTACCCAGGTCTTCTTCCAGCGGCTGTTTTTCTGAGCTTCCGCAAGATGCTCCTCCCGACACGCTGCATGCAGAGGAAACCCATCATCAATATAGTTTGACAGGCTCCGCGGCAAACTATGCTCCTGAACGTCCCACGAAAAGGAGCCGTGGGTAAGAACACCGCCAAGAGGCTCACATGCTTCTTCTACAATCTGATAACTCTTGTCCCATAGACGATGACACCAGAGCCAGTCTTCATCTCTTGCCATGTTGCCCCATATCAAACAAACTCCATCTACAATAGCTTTCCAACCATCGTTTTCATATATCGATAATGTGAGATAGGCTATGCTTTCTCTCTCCAAGACGTTTGGTAGATCTAGGACAGCATCCCACAACTCTGGCGCATTTACTGTGGCCATTGCCCAGTAGAAACTCACATCAGGAGCGTGTAGTTTGTGGGAGAGGAATGTACCGATCATGGCCCCTTCTACGGCGTATGGGCCTTCCTTGTGCTTCCGCCATTTGTTCGCTTCTCGCGCCTGCACCATGACCTTCTCCAATCCCATTTTCCCTAGGCGCTGATAGTCAATACCAAACTCCCAATACAAGTCGATAGGGTGCCTACTCCACGCATCCAGAGCCATTAATCCCTTGCGACAATGTACGGTTATTTCGGCAAGCTTGCTCACGAACTCTTCCCAGCGGAGACACCAGAATTCGGCCCACGAACCTCGATGGTGTTCGAGGATAAAACCCGCTGAATCCTGGTCCGGAACTTCTACATGCATCTTCTTCGAGAACTGTTCTACCATGTCTTCACTGAAATCCCAGTCTTCCATCGTTTCACGAGGTCCTCGTAGGCCAAGCATACCGTCACCTAGACACACACCATCGAAACCATAGGCTTCCAAGACCTTTTGAAGATCCTCAACGAGCAGGTCTTCGTAGAGACGGTTTGGTTCAATGTGCTTTAAAGGATTAATGGAGTGTCCCCACAGTCGTTGTCCGTGTCGAGTAGTTTGGTATAACTGAGGGTGGTCTTTCACCCAAGGAATCTCCGCTTGCCAACGGTCACTCTTTGTGGCTGCCAGAAACCCAATGTATACAAGAACACCATTCATCTGGAGCTGTTTTACTAGGTGAGCAAAGTCAGTTCGTGTCCATGTTTGCGGCCAAGGCATCCCGCGGTTAGCTGTACACATATCATGGAGTGGAGTATCGTCAATCTCGCGGTGGGTGTGGACGAAGTCAACGTAGAAGTTGAGAAAAACCACTCCCGTAGCCCGGGACTTTCGCAAATACTCCTTCACCCCAAAATCCGGCTTCGCCAAGTCGAAGGGGCGCAAGTCCACGCATGACCATAACTCCTGTTTGCCTTTTTTCACTCTCAAAGTCCCCCTAACCTTTTAATCCGGTGAAAACAATCCCTTGGATGAAGTACTTTTGAGCTAAGAAGAACAGGACCAATACCGGAAGCATAACGACTGTCGAAGATGCCATCAAAAGATGCCAATCCACGGTAAACTCCTGCTGGAAGGCCCGCAGTCCAAGGGTTAATGTCCAGAGCCTAGAGCTGTTTAGATACACCAATGGTTCCAAGAACTGGTCCCAACTCCTGCGGAAGGCGTTGATAGCAACAATACCCACGACTGGTTTGGACAATGGCAACATAATGCGCCAGTAGATTCCGAAGTAACCGCACCCATCAATCTTGGCCGCCTCATCCAGTGCTGGGGGAATTGTCCGGAAAAACTGACGCATAAGGAAAACAGAAAATGCTTCTGCGCCGAATTCCGGTACGATGAGTGGCAAAAAGGTATCCACCCAATCCAACTGGGCAAAAATGACAAAGCGGGGTACCAAGGTGATGCTGTGTGGCAGCATCATTGTTGCTAGAACCACGAAAAACAGGAAATCGCGGCCTTTCCACCGCAGACGGGCAAACGAAAAGGCTACGAGCGACGCAGACAATACCGTGCCTACAACGGTGGCACTGCTGATGATCGTGCTGTTTAACGCATACCGTCCAAACGGTCTTGATGTCAAAGCCACGATGTAATTCTCCCAAACTATGGGATCGGGAATCCATTGGATGGGCCATGAGAAAACCTGAGACGGCAGTTTCAAGGAAGTACTAAGCATCCATGCAAACGGGGTTAGAATGACAATTCCACCCAATAGGAGAAGCACATACGTCAAAGAGGTCATTAGGTGTTCTTGCGTTTGGTATGCAATCCTCGGTGTATGGGATGATGCCCTCTGGGTTCGTGCCATACTTACCGCCCCCCCGAATCTTCGTAATATACTTTTCCAGCGCTGGTTTTGAATACGATTAGCGTTAGCAGCGCGATATAGAAGAACAACACCCAGGCCAGTGCGCTGGCATACCCCATGTTAAAGTCTTGAAAGGCTGTATAGTAGATGTGGAGAAGAAAAAAATACGTTGCCCGTACAGGTCCGCCGCCAGTCATTATATACGCCGCATTGAACACCTGAAGTGATGAAATTATGCCCATTATGAGGTTGAAGAAGATAACTGGAGACAGAAGTGGTAGAGTTACGGTGACGAAATTCTGAATGGAGTTGGCGCCGTCAATTCTAGCTGCTTCATAGAACTCTGTTGGAATACCTTGAAGTCCAGCCAGATAGATCAACATCCCACCGCCTACACCCCAAAGGCTCATGATGATAAGTGCCCAAAGTGCATATGCCGGATCTCCAAGCCAATTAGGCCCCGCAATGCCAAAGATTGACAACACATAGTTCAACAGGCCAAACGTTCGGTTAAAAACGAGAGTCCACAGGAACAGGGCTGCAACGCTAGGAAGTACCGAGGGCAGATAATACATTGTACGAAAGAACCCCAAGGCTCTTATTTTTTGGTTTAGGAGTACAGCGATCGAAAGACCGACAACAAGTTGGAGAGGAACACTGATAAGTGCGTATTGCGTAGTGATTCTGAGCGCATGGGGAACTAGCGGATCCTGCATGAGAAACCGATAGTTTTCCCAACCAATATACGCCGGACGATTGAAGAGATCGTAGTCCGTAAAACTCATAACCAGTGAGAAAATCATGGGACCAGCTATAAAGAGCGTAAAACCAATGAGCCAGGGTGATGCGAACAACCACCCGGCTATAGTTTCTTGACGAGCCATGGGACTGGGTCGGCCCCGGTCCTTTCCTCTGCGCAACATGGTACCACCCTTTCTCTGACACTGCCTAAACCACAAACTTTACTTCGAGCAATACACATCCATCAGGTGGGCACGACACCTGAAAGGATTTCCGTTTTATCGAACCATCAACCAGATAAAACGTTCTCGGAGGCAACGCCTTCACAGATTCAATGGCGAAGGGTACTGTTACAGTTATCGTTGGCTCATAAAAGAGATTACCGGCGTTTTCGACGCCAACAATCCACGTATCGTGGGCTGTAGCAAACGCATAGATTCGGCCAGCAGATGAATAAAACGACAACTTCTCCTTGATGACCGAAATAGCTTTGTCGTCACCGTAAGGGTGTCCGTCCACAACCAAACCGGCGTCGTTCTGAACCACAACCACTTGATGATCGTTGATCTCAAGCTCCTTCGGAGGGGTGCCGAGGTAGAAAAAGCCTTGGGTTGGGATCTCATCGACATCGCAGGGTCGACAAACGCTATGGACACATAGACCATTATTAACCAACGATCGAAAGCGTTCAGTGAACTGGGGCTTGCTCGAATAATCACTGTTCTCAAGCACTGTCTCGTCCCAAACCAGTGTCAAACCGACTGCACCTGTAGTTTTCCGTTGTAGTGCAAGCCCGTGATTCCACCTTTGAATACACCACTCCCAGTCGCTCCGATCCGTAGGATATCCTTGAACAGTGAAGCCATCAACTACCGGCAGAAACGACCCCTTTTCGTACCGGGATAGTGTTGTGAAGCAATAGTTTTCGCGTTCCACAACATTTGGGAGATCCTTGACCGCATGCCAGTATTCGGCCCTGTTGACCAGGGTCATGAACCAATCAAAGTTGACGTGCGGAGCGCGTATCTTGTGGCTCAACAAAGCAAGGATAGACGCTTCTTCTGTCACATACGTTCCTTCCCTATGTTTTCTCCACTTGTTAGCTTCCCTTGATTGGAGTAGAACCCTCATGGGCGCTTCGTCCAGGGCCAACTTGTAATCCAGCCCATAGTCGTAATGCATATCAATTGGGTTCCGGCTCCACGCATCCACTGCTACTAATTCTTTGTTGGCATTTGCCAACGCCACTTGAAGTTTGTGCAGATGCTGCCCCCACCTCCAGCGGTAAAAATCACTCCAAGTTCTGCGATGACGGGAGCGAATCTCGGAAGCCAGCTCTTCTTGCGGACAGGCCGGCAACGAAACCCCAGTGTGTTCCTGAAACTGTGCAATCATGTCTTCAGAGTAATCCGTGATGTCCAAGGTTTCTTTTGGTCCCCGAAGCCCCATCGTACCATCACTAGCGCAGAAGCCGTCAAAGTCATAACCCTCAAGAACCCTTACGATGCTAGGAATGTACCAGTCTTCGAAAAGTACGCCCGAGGAAAAGCGTTTCAGAACATTAACAGCCGGCAAATCGGTTGTTCCGCCATCAGACTTCAACTGCACTAGTTCGGGATGGCTTTCGAGCCATACTTGACGCTGCTGACCTCCCTCGAAGGACTGCATTCCTTTCACTGCAGATAACTGAAAGGGATGGGCACTGATCTTTAAGCACACTTTGCAGCCTTTTGACCTGAGCGTCTTGATAAGCCCCACGAGCTGCCGACGATTCCATGAAATGCTTTCCTGCCGAAAGACGTCCGGAGGCACGATGGCAACGATTGCATCGTCTATCCCTTGAAATGCCTCTAGTTCCTCAAACCAAAAGGCTCCCAACATGATACTGTAGGGCACGAACCCTCTAGAATCAAAATAGTCCATTGCACCAAAATCTGACCCAACTGGGTCGAAGCATTCGAGACCGATGAAATCCGAAACTGGTTGCATGGGCTCAAGCATAACCTAGCCTCCTTACAAGAAGGCTGCAGGCAGTACGCCTACAGCCCTCTGATTCGTTCGCGTACAAGAACCAACCATTCTCGACTAATTTCGTGGCGGAACATGCAAACGTTGCAGAGCCTCATTAGCCTCCTGTGCTGCCTCCGTCAACGCCTCTTCAGCTGTTAACTGACCAAGGAAGATTCTGTCACGGTAGTTCACCCAGATGCGAGCCACGGCCGGGTTCGCAGGTGTTCCAAGGCGGTATAGAGATCCCTCATTCGCTGCAGCAAAAACTACGTCACGGTCCTGTGGCTCCATGTGCAGAAATGCAGCTTCCTCGGCAGCTTCGATGTGAGCAGGGAAGTCTCCGTGGTCAGCGATGATCATCTGAGCTTCTTTGCCGATGAACCACTCAATGAATGCCCATGCAGCATCTTTGTTTTGCGAACGAGTCGACATGGATACGGCGTTGGTATGAACCAGCGGATGCTGTCCTTCCGGACCATGTGGTGGCAAGACAGCGCCCCAACGAAATGGCCACTTGGATGGTTCCCGCTCCGTACCGCCAATGTCCCAGGAACCGGAGTAGAACATTGCTATGCGTTGGATGGAAAAGTCAATTCCCACAGTTTCTTGCATGTCCAGTGTTGGTGCAACCTGGTATTCATTGATGAGATCAGCAATGAACTGGTGTGCAGCGATGGTCTCGGGAGAATCCCAAAGAACCTTGGAGTAGTCCTCGGCATACCAGTCGCCACCAAACGCCCAAATCCAAGGAACGAAATAACTACCATACCACGGTCGCACGTTTGTACCGTACTGATGTGTGTCTAAATCGGTGAGTTGGTCCGCTATTTCAAGGTACTCTTCCATGGTCCAATCGTTTGTAGGGTAGGGAATTCCTGCTTCGTCAAATAAGTCTTTATTGAAGAAGTAGAAGTACGACATCGTAACTGCGTTAAGTGCATAGAGTTTTCCTTCCCACCACTCTGGACCAGGTTCGTGGATTCCGTCTTGAAAGTACTGAGTTAAGTCGAGTCCAGACTGCTCAACCCATGGGTTTAAGTCCTCCAAGAGGCCTCTATCGCCGAAGGCTACAGCGTAGGGGTTCTTCATCCACATTACATCTAGTGGAATGTTCCCGGCCATCATGGTTGCGACCTTTTGCTCATACTCAGCATCTGGACTATATACTGCAGTCACATTCACGTCAGGGTAACGTTCATTAAAGGCAGCCATCAACTCCTGCCACTGCAGGTCGTCTTCTTGATACCGCCAAGATAAGAACGTTATGTCACCGGATACGTCGGACTGGGCAAAACCTGCAACAGGAATCAGCATGAGCACAAGGACCAGAGATAACGCAAACCATTTGATCATTAAAGGCTCCTCCTTTGACTCAAATTGTACAGTCGTAGGTAATGCAAAACCGTGAAAACGCCCATCACAAGGACGTTTGTCCCGGATGAGCGCAACAAGGTGTTGTAACTACGTGTTTTCAGCCGTCACATTGGGCAT
>PWMW01000255.1 GCA_003559095.1 Clostridiales bacterium
GTGAAGGGTGCGTCAGTCGGTCAGGTCAAAACCGCGAAATCCTGAGAAGTGGATTTCCGTGCCTATGCCGCTGCTGGGGTGTAAGAACGAAACCATTTGCAGGTGGACGCCTGGTGTCCACAGTGAAGGGTGCGTCAGTCGGTCAGGTCAAAACCGCGAAATCCTGAGAAGTGGATTTCCGTGCCTATGCCGCTGCTGGGGTGTAAGAACGAAACCGTTCGGAAGTGGACGCCATCAATTCGGATCAGAGGAGGCAGATTCATGCCAGAACAAGATAACTTACAGGAATACCGTGAAATTCTGCGCCAAACCAAGCAAGAGCTGCAGCGCACCATTGTTGGAATGGAAGAAGTCATTGATCAGGTACTCATCGCCCTTATGGCCAATGGACATGTTTTGCTGGAAGGGGTACCGGGCCTTGGTAAGTCTCTCTTGGTGCAGACATTGGGCAGATTGTTTGACGTCAAGCATACTCGCATTCAGTTCACACCAGATCTGATGCCGGCCGACATTACCGGGACAAACATTGTCATGGAAGACCAACAGGGGCAGCGGTTTTTCCAGTTCCAACCAGGCCCCTTGTTCGCTAATATCGTCTTGGCCGACGAAATCAACCGTGCCACCCCGAAGACGCAATCAGCTCTGCTGGAAGCTATGCAGGAGCGCAGTGTGTCGATTGGCGGCGTTACCCGCGTGCTGGAACCGCCGTTTTTTGTTATGGCGACCCAGAATCCCATTGAGATGGAGGGAACGTATCCCCTGCCCGAAGCTCAGGTGGATCGATTCTTCTTTAAGTTGAACATTGACTACCCGTCATACACTGAGCTGAACACCATTCTCAAGCGCACCACGGGTGAAACGCAACACACGCCGAGCAAAGTTCTTCTTAAAGAGCAGTTTCTGGATATCCAGCGCATGGTGCGCCGCGTACCCATGGCCGATGAGGTTATGGCCTACTGTGCCCGTTTGGTTTTGGCCAGCCATCCCCAGGAGTCCGATGTGGTTGAACCCGTAACCAAATACGTGCGTTACGGAGCTAGTCCCCGGGGGGCGCAGGCTCTCGTACTGGCAGCCAAGGCCTGGGCATTCTTGTCAGGACGCTACAGTGTGAGCTACGACGACGTCAAAGCCATGGCGCTGCCGGCTCTGCGGCATCGGATCCTTCTTAATCTAGAAGGCGAAGCTACCGGACAGGATGTGGACGATATTCTGCGCTTGATTCTTGAAGAGGTGTCCACCGAATCGTAGTCTGTGCGTCGCTGCAGCCACAGAAGGTGAGCCTTGAGGAGGTGGACTCGTGATCTTATCGGCAGACTTTTTGCAGACCCTAGACAAGATAAGTATGGTTGTGAAGCGCACGCGTAACCGCCAGCTGGCGGGCAAAAAACCCAGTGTGCATTTGGGAAGTGGTCTCGAGTTTCACGATTACCGCCAATACCAACCTGGAGACGATTACCGTTATGTAGACTGGAGCTTGTACGCCCGGCTGGGACAATTGTTCTTAAAGACCTTCACCGAGGAGCATGACACTAACATCTATTTCTTGGTGGACAGCAGCTCATCGATGAACCAGCCGCCGGCTAAGTTTGACCTGGCGTCCCAGTTGGCGGGAGCCCTAGGCTACATTTCCCTGCGGCAGCTGGACGCTGTGGGAGCATCCTTTACGACGGACTCGCTGATCAAAAATCTGTCGCCCAAAAAGGGACGTTCCCAGATCCTAAAACTGCTGCACTTTCTCGACCAGGACACAGCTGTGGGACCTACAAACTTGGCTAACGTGCTCATGGACTTTGCTTTGGCTCACAAACGTCCTGGCATGGTGGTTGTCCTCAGTGATTTCTTTGATGACTCGGATTACTTCCAGGCCCTGCGGCGCCTCGTAGGTTCGGGGTGGCAGGTGATTCTAGTGCAGGTTCTGAGTCCCGATGAACTGGACCCTGCCTGGTCAGAGCCTGTGGTTGTTGTGGATTCCGAGACCGGCCAGCAGATTCCGCTGGATCCCAACGGACTGAGCGCTAAGTATACCCGTCGTCTGCAGGAGTTTCAAGAACGACTGGCCAGTTTGGTACCCATGGGCATCCATTATGTTCCGGTGTCTACGGACACTGCCTTGGACCAAGTGATCTTCCAAGCCCTGCGGGCGCAAGGAGTGGTACGATGATCCAATTCGCCAATCTGACAGCAGCGGTCCTTTTGGCATCGCTGTTGCTGATTCTTTTGATGCATCTGTTCATCCGGCGGCCTGATACCAAGACAGTGTCGTCAACGCTGCTTTACCGTGATTTGGCAGCGGACGTTCGTCGCGTTAAGCCCCGCTCACGGCCGCGGTTTTCTTGGCTCCTGCTGCTGCAGCTCTTGGCAGCACTATTTTTGACGGCAGCACTTATGCAGCCCAATCTCCTGGGCTGGTCCCCACGGCAGCAGATGGTCTTGGTGATCGATGGATCCGCCAGTATGCAGGCCAGTGATGTTCAACCGCAGCGCTTTCAACGGGCTGTGGAACAGGCATTAGCGGTGGTGTCCGAGGCGCGCGGGGCCCAGTTGGCTGTGATCTGGGCTGGTGCTGAACCCCAGTTGCAACAGACATTTACCAGCGATTCCGACCCCGTGGAGCAGGCCCTGCAGTCTTTGGAACCAAGCTCCGATAGTGTGGATATGGCTGCTGCTTTGACGTTGGCAGACTCGCTTCTGGCTGACAGTCAAAGTGGGCGCATAGCAGTGTTCAGTGACGCGTCATTTCCTGATGATGGCCGTACGTACAATCATCCTGTGCAGTGGTACGTTGTGGGGCAGTCGAGCAACAATATCGGTCTGGTGTCCCTAGATGCTGTGGGCAGTGGTGGCAGCACCTTTGATATTATGGCCCGGGTGGCTAACAATACGGATGAAGTACAGAATGTGACCGTGGAACTGCTGCGGGCGGAGGAGGTTCTCCGCCGTGAACAGGTTGATATGGGACCAGGGCAAAATCAGGCAGTATTTTTTACCGTGTCCGTCCAGGGCAGAGAAACGCTGGACGTACGCTTGGAGTTGGATGAAGCCTGGGACGATCTTGCCCTGGACAACCAAGCGGCTGTTACCTTGGGCCGCGATGAGCGTCCTCGGGTTCTGCTCTTGACAGAGGGAAATGTTTTTCTAGAGCGAGCCCTGCTATCATACCCAGACATTCGGTTGTTTATCCGGTCGGAATGGGATCCCGATGGAGAATCCTTCGATGTTGCAGTGATTGACGGCATGGAACCGCCAGAGAGTATTGACAGCGGTCTTTTTCTGCAGACGCTCCCCCACCAGCTGGCGGAAAGGCTCCAACCAGAACGATCCGTGGGTCAGCTGATGGTGACCAGGACCAACCGCACACACCCATTGGCACGTTTCCTGCATTTCGATGGGCTGCGGGCCAGCCGTTACACCACCATTGCTTACGGTTCCGATGTGATACCCCTTGTGCAGGCGGAGGACCGGCTGCTGGTGGCGGCAGGGGAGAACGCTGGTGAGCGTTGGGTATTTTTGGGTTTGGACTTATACCATTCGAACTTTCCCCTTTCGGTTGATTTTCCCCTGTTCATCGGGAACGCCTTGGATTGGCTTCATCCTGAGCCCATCGCCCTCGAGGGTGTGTTGTCTGCCGTGGAATCAGATATCCGGCCGCGGCGAGCTGCCGAGGATGAGCGGCCTGTCAGCGAAACCCCTGTTATGCCAACGGACGATGGGACAGCGGATGAAACTCCAGTGGCCATGATTCTCTGGCCTTGGGCTGCCGCGTTGGCTGCTTTGGCTGTGGCCGCCGAATGGTTCGTTTTTGCAAGGAGGGGTTACAGTGTTCGTTGAATTCAGCCGTCCGGCGCTCTTGTATCTATTGCTGCTCCTGCCTGTGTTCCTTGTGATCTTTGCGCGCAAATATGCGGTCACGGCTGTGGTGGTTCGGACCTTGGTTTTGGCGCTCATCGTGTTAGCTCTCGCTGGGCCACAGTTGACGCAGCTGCGAGACCAGCAGACTGTGCTGTTCATGGTAGATGGTTCTTGGAGCGTTCCCGAGGAGGAGTTAGAGTGGACAGAACGGTTCATCAGTGAAGCCTTGCGGCACCGTCAGTCTGAGGACGGCTACGGTGTTACCGTTTTTGGCCAAGATGTACTTTTGCAGCGGGCACCTGGTCCCGTTGGCGAGGATGCCGCCCAGAGTCGTTCGGTGCGTCTGCTGCAGCGCCCCGACGGGCGTTATACCAATATTGAGGAGGCCCTGCGCCAGGGGTTGGCGCTCTTTCCAACGGGCGAAGGCCGCATCGTGCTTTTCAGCGATGGTTGGGAAACGCAGGGTCAGGCCCGTTCCGTTCTAGAGCAGTATGGTAGGGCCGGATTGGCCATCGATGTGGTGCCTTTGGAACCACTGCGACCCGAACCCGAAGTGACGTTAGTCAGTCTGCAGGTTCCTGCTGGCATTGCCGCCGGAGAGGCGTTCACTGGCCGAGCCGTTCTGCACAGTACAGGTCCTACCGAAGCAGAAGTGCAGTGGTTCTTGGAAGATCAGCTCGTTCAAGTGAGCACAGTTGATCTGGATGCCGGTTACAACCATGTGCCGTTCAGTCACACTATGGCAGCGCAGGGAACCTATGAACTGCGCGCTGAGGTGTTTAGTCCTGACGACACCATGGTGGATAACAACCATTTGGCAGAAGCTTTGGAGGTAGCCGGCGAGCGAGCTGTACTCTTGGTCAGCGAAAGCGGGACGACTCAGCAGAGGCTGGTTGAGCAGTTGGCCGCCCAAGGGATTCCCATTGTGCAGCGACCGCTGGATCAGTTTCCAGCGTCCTTGAGTGAACTGCAGAACTATGAAGTGGTTATCTTCAATGATGTGCCGGCCCGGGCCTTGTCGGATCGGCAGTACTATCTGCTGCAGGATTATGTGTCGGATCTGGGCGGCGGACTGATTATCAGCGGGGGCTACCGCAGTTTTGCCATGAGCGATTATCAGAATTCACCCCTAGAGGTGATGCTGCCGGTGCACTCGCAACGGCCGGAGGAGCTGGCATTTCCCACACTTTCCTTGATCATTATCTTGGATAAGTCCGGCAGTATGCGGGCAGTGCAGCCCGGGCTCGGTGGCTTAACCAGCATGGATGTGGCAAAGCAGGCAGCTTACGGAGTTATTGAGCTGCTGCTCAGTGAAGAACGGCTGGGCATTGTGGCCTTCGACGTGGATACCGAGTGGGTCGTGCCCCTGCAGGAAGTTGGCGATAAGCGGGCCTTTTACGAGGCGCTGCAGCCATTCGATGCTGGTACCGGCGGAACCAATATTTACCCGTCATTGGTGGAGGCGTATGAAGCACTGAAGGACGAAGAGACTGCGGTTCAGCACGTCATTCTATTGTCGGATGGGGTATCCCAACCGGGGGATTATGAAGGTATCATGGCCAAGTACCAGGAAGCAGAGATTACCCTCAGTACTGTATCTATCGGTTCGGCAACGGATCTGGAGCTGATGGCGTACTTGGCGGCCATGGGCTCAGGAAAACATTATTATGCTGAGCACGTTCGCTCTGTACCTCAAATCATGGCAACGGAAGCTGAGCGCATTTTGGGGGCCCCGATTGTAGAAGATGAAATTGGTGTTTGGTCCACAGCGAATACCATATTTGGGCAGGTGACACAGTGGGAGACGGCACCGCCCATCCAAGGGTTCAATGTGACGACACCGAAAGACCTGGCTGATGTTTATTTGGCAGCGGAGGATAATAGTCCGATTCTCGCCAGCTGGCGGTTTGGTTTGGGCCGTGTGATGGCCTTTATGTCCGATACCGGTCAGCAGTGGACGGATGCTTGGTGGGACGAGGGGTTCTTCGGACCGCTGTGGGCTGCGATGATCCGCTGGTCCGTGACGGATATGGGGTCCCAGGGGCTGCAGAGCCGGTTTGTGTACCAGGATGGGCAGGGTGAGTTGCTTGTGGACGCCATTGATGAACAAGGGCGTTATGTGAATCACCTGCAGTTGGAGGCCCAGGTATACCGCGGCCAGCAGGGTATTGTGCGTGTGGAGTTGGAGCAAGTGGGGCCGGGGTTCTATCGAGCGGTAGTGCCACTGGAGGAAGAAGGAGTCTACTTGGCCACGATTACGGGCGAGGTGGACGGCGTCCCTGTGCAGCAGCGGGCGGCCGTTGCGGTTCCTTATTCACCGGAGTTTGGCCTGCCTCCCACTACGGATCTGCTGCAGGATCTGGCTGCCGAGACTGGTGGTCGGGTGCTGGCTGAGCCTGAAGAGGTGTTCGCGGCCCGAGCGGCTGTTGCTGATACGCCCCAGGAGCTGTGGCATTGGACTCTGGGCTTGGCGCTGCTGTTGTGGTTGGTAGACGTGGGCCTGCGCCAGCTGCGGGGCATGCGGTAGTCTGAGTTTGCCAGTCCGGGAGTTGGTGCAGGACGTAGGGGAGCCGATACTCGGTCTGATACTCGGTCTGAATCTGCAGCGCATCAAGGGCCGGTTGTGGTGAAGGTGGAGTGGCGGTTGTGGTGGCCGGTTGTAGTGTGCGGTAGTGGCGGCCGGTTGGTTACGAGGCAGCACCCCATGGGGTGCTGCCTCGTTTGGGTGTGGTGCTGGATAGGGCGGTGCGGCTAAACACGTGGTAGTTGGCAGGGGTTTCCAGGTACCTGGTGGATGGAAGAAGCTCCCAGTTACCTGGTAGTTGGCAGGAATTCCCAGATACCTGGTAGTTGGGAAAAATTCCCATATACTTGGTGGGTGGCAGGAAATTCCAGGCACTTGGTGGTTGACGGGGATTCCCAGGTAGCTGGTAGTTTACAAAAAAATCCAGGTACCTGGTATATGGAAAAGAATGGTAGGCGCTAACTCATAGAGGTGGATGGCTGATGGTTCTCGAATGTTCAACTATTGGATCCGCTCACGGCCATGGGCGCGCATTTGCTGACCGTGTCAGGATTGTGCAGAAAGGCCAGATGACTTCACTTCCGAAAGGTGGGAACAACGTGTCCGATGACCGTAGAATTCTCAGAGAGCTGGCACACCAATGGGCTGCCATTGCCCGCAAAGATCGCAATGCCGAAAAACTCCGGCTGCACAGAGCCGTTAATGATCTTGAGCCTGTCCGCCCGGTGGTGCTCATCGATGAGCTGCCGTGGCACGAGATGAACATCGATGATATGCTGACGCTGCGCTGCCAAGATGAGGTCCTTCGTTCCGTGGAATGGCAGTTCCGAACGGTGATCTATCGTGACCAGTTCATGCCAGCTGATATGATCGTTCCCCCGTATGTGTCGCTTCCCAAGGTCATTCGTTCCACAGGGATTGGCGTGACGGTGGAGGAGGATATCCGCGTAACGGACGCAGCCAATCCCATCATTTCCCATGATTACAAGGATATTCTGCGGTCGGATGAGGACCTAGCTCATCTGCAGGACCCCGTCATCACTTACGATGCTGCGGAGACGCAGCGACGGTACCAGTTGGTAGGGGAGATGATCGGAGACATTGTGCCGCTGCGGATCACTGGTATTCCATATTTTTCGGTAACCACGTGGGACGATATTTCGCGGTATCGCGGTGTGAATCAGCTGTTGATGGACCTGATGGACCGCCCCGATTTTAGCCATCGTGTGGTGCGTCGAATTACCGATATTTACCTAGCCCAGCTTGAGCAGTATGAATCTCTAGGGTTGTTTGATCATGATCCCCAAAGTCTGCACTGCACCCCGATTCATACCAGCGATCTGCCTCGACCCGGTGATGCGGAAGATGCCCGCACCAGGCGCCATATTTGGGGACGCGGGACGGCCCAGATTTTTGCCTCTGTGTCCAAGCGCATGCATGCCGAATTTGACATTGAGTATATGAAAGAAACTGTTGGCCAGTGCGGTCTGGTGTATTATGGCTGCTGCGAGCCTCTGGACACAAAGATGGATATTGTGGAGCAAATTCCTAATCTGCGCAAGGTGGGGGTTACGCCCTGGGCCGATGTGAACCGGGCCACGGAAGCCATTCAGGATAAGTATGTTGTGTCTGCGAAGCCCAACCCAGCGGCTGTGGCCGTGGAGCGGTTGGATGTGGATCATCTGCGCCAGGAGATCGGGGAGATCCTAGCAGCTGTCAAGCGCAACAATTGTGCCTGTGACATTGTGTTGAAAGATATCAGCACCTGCCGTCAGCGTCCGGAGAATATTTTCCAATGGGAACAGACAGTGATGGAGATGGTGCAGGGAATGTAGATCAAAGGGTTGAAGTTTTTCTGCGGCGGGTCTGCCCAGGCAGATCCGCCTGCGCGCGTCCGCTGCCGGACGTGTTACGACGCGGTTGGGCTTTTAGGTGGGTGTTTAAAGTTTTTTGACGAAATAATTACAGGCTTGCAGGAATCTTAGCACAGGTGTCTAATAATTTACTGCAAACGATTGTACAAAGGATTGCAGGGTGATGGTATGGCAACAATCCATGATGTGGCGGCATTGGCAGGCGTTTCTGCCAGCACAGTGTCCCGTGCTTTAAGCGGGAAAGTGATTGTGAGCGCAAATACGAAGGCTAAGGTTCTGGAAGCTGTGAAGGCTTTGAACTACCAGCCGAATCCGTTGGCCAAGGGTTTGAAGGAAGGTTCGACTCGCACCATTGCTGTGATTGTTCCTAATCTGAAGAACTTGCTCTTTCCCGCTGCCATCAGTGGTATCACCGAGGTGGCCAGTGCCCACGGCTATACCATTGTGCTCTGCAGCACCGATGAGGATCTGGAAAAGGAAAAGGCGGATGTGGCCAACCTCGTGCGCCGCAAGATCGATGGCTTTGTGTTCTTCACGGCTACCCGTAAGAGTCAGCACATTCTGGACTTAGTGGCGCTGGGCCATCCTACGGTCCTTCTCGTCCGTCATCTTCCTGAAGCTCCTGTAAACTCGGTCAGCGTGGATAACGAGCTGGGTGCATACAAGGGGACCAAGTTTCTTGTGGAGCGTGGCTACCGCAGGATTGCTCTGATCTGTGGCGATCGGGACTTAGTTCTTTATCGGGAACGCTTTCGCGGCTACGAAAAGGCGTTGGCGGAAGAGGGATTGCCGGTGGAGTTTGCCCTTGTGCGCTGGAATGTCAGAGGTTGGCGCCAAGGTCATGCAGCTATGAAGGAACTTCTCCAAAGCGATCGTTCCGCTTGGCCTGATGCTGTGTTTGCGTCTAGTGATCCCAAGGCCCTCGGCATTATGAAGGCGATCAAGGAAGCGGGTCTGCGAATTCCTGAGGACATGGCTGTGATGGGTTACGATAACATGGAGTTGGGCGAGCTGACCGAGCCAGCCTTGACGACGGTGGCGCAGCCCTTTTACAAGACTGGTGTTGTGGGTACGGAACGCTTGATGCGTCTAATGCAGAGCAAAGGGGATGCTGAGCCTGAACAGGTGAAGTTGGAACCGACGGTGTTGATTCGGCAGTCAGTAGGCCATGTGTAGGGCACGTATTTTTGCTGTTGTTAAGCAGTGCGTCGGAGGTTTGCTTGCTAAGGAGGGGATGCTGCAATAACGAGGCCGTTGTGAGGCAGCAGTACGGATTACCATAACAAAATGGGAGGGAATTCGTTGTGAAGAAATGGTTTGGATGTTTGTCAGTGGTGCTGTTTGTTGTGTTGGTGGTTGGTTCAGGGTTTGTTATGGCAGATTTTCCTGAGGACAATGTGACAGTCATTATCCCGTGGGGTGCTGGCGGCAGGACCGATATCGCCGCCCGCGTTTGGGCGCCGTTTTTGGAGCAAGAGCTTGGGCAGACTGTGATCGTATCCAATCTGCCGGGCGCCGGTGGAGTAACGGGTTCCAATGCTTTGATTCGTGAAACACCTGATGGCTATACCTTTGGTGTGTTGTCCATTTCGTTGAACTTGGCACAGTGGACCAAGATACCGCCTTTTGAAATGCATCGTCTAGAGCCTGTGTGCATGATCTTCGCGTCGCCTATGTCTTTGACAGTCCACGTTGATTCACCATGGCAGACGCTGCAGGATTACGTTGACTACGTGCAGGCGAATCCTGGTACCGTGCTCCACAGTGCCAGTGGTTCAGGAACCAGCCAGCATGTTATTTCAGCGGCTTTTCACAATCAGGCGGATCTAGACGTGATCTTTGTTCCGTACGATGGCGATGGTCCGGCGGCGTTAGCCCTGGCTAACCAAGAAGTTCGGGCCGCCGGTTCACCCATGATCGCCTTGGGGCCTTACATGGAAGCGGAGGAAGTTCGGGTATTGGGCTTGTCTTCTCGGGAGCGCTCACCATTGTTCCCCGATATCCCCACGTTCCGGGAACAGGGCATCGACTTTGCTTTGGAGAGCTTTGATGGTATCTATGTACCGGAAGGAACACCCCTTGAGGTGATCCAGGTTCTTGAAGAAGCGTTCGGCCGGATGGCTGAGAACCCTGAGTTCATCGAAGCCATGCACCAAATCTACTACGAAGTTTCGTTCATGCCCCGGGCAGAGTTCATCGAATTCTTAGATGAGACCAATGCGCTGTTGGAAGACGTGGTGGATGAGTTGGGTTTGAAACTGTAGAGACCTGCTTATGCCGCGGATCGCGTGTGTGATCTGCGCAGCATGAAGGAAGTTGGGATCGGGGCCGGACAGCAGGGCTGGCTGGCTCCCATCCCTTGAAGGCGGTGTATGTCATGCAAAGAAGTCTCCCCGGTCCTTGGGATCGTCTGCTGCGGGCCCAATCGTTGGCAGCGCTGGTGTTTATTGCCATCAGTATTTATGTGTATGCCGAAAGCCGCGGGTTTCCCAATGTTCCGTGGCGAGCCGGCGGCAGTCCGGGCTTTTATCCCCAGATGCTGGCAGGTATGCTGGCTGTGCTGGCAGTGTTCCTGCTCATTGAAGGGCTCAATACCCCGGGTACGCCTATTCTACCGGACCGCTCCAAGTGGTTGTTGTACCTTTATGTAGTAGCTTGTTTGATCCTGATGGTGGTTTGGATGCTGCCCTACTTGGGGTTTCGGGCAGCAGCAGCCGTGTTTTTGTTCCTTGTCATGTGGGGCATTGAAGGTTGGCCTCGTCAGGGCAGGAAGCTTTTGGGCTTGGTGTTTTTTGCGGTGCTCATCATGTTGGCCGTTTATGCAGCATTTGCCATGGTGGCCAATGTCCGGCTGCCGCGGGGAGTGATATTCTGAGGGGAACGCAGCCGTAGACCCAGTGGTGGTTGGGGGACAATCATCAGAGTGAGGAATGTTGGGCTCGAGTTGGCTGAGAGAGGACGAAGGGATGCATGGAATACCTACGTGGATTTTTTGATCTTTGGGGGGCTGGCCTGCCTCATTTTGCCACGCTGGATACGCACGTTATTTTATTCTTGGGTGTGGTGATCGGACTCATTTTTGGTGCATTGCCAGGGCTTTCAGCCAGTATGGCCTTGGCCATCTTTATACCGTTTACCTTTGGTTTTGATCCGTATCAAGGGATCGCTTTTTTGGTGGCCATGTATGTGGCAACTTGCTTTGGCGGAGCGCTGACGGCTATCTTGGTCAATATTCCGGGTGCGCCTTCCTCGGTGTCTACGGCCTTCGACGGTTACCCCATGGCCCAGCGGGGTGAGGCAGGGCGCGCCATTGGCACCGCGGCATTGGCTTCGTCTCTGGGTGGGTTGGTGGGTCTGATGATGTTGATGCTCTTCTCGCCCTTGATTGTGTCGTTGGCTCGCAAGTTCGGAACCTGGGAATACACGCTCCTGGCCGTTATGGGCATTACTATCATCAGCTACGTTTCTCGAGGCAGCATGGTGAAAGGCCTGATTGGAGGCGTTCTGGGGCTCATGTTGGCCACCGTTGGCGAGGACCCTATCATCGCCTATCCGCGATTTACCCTCAACTCCGTGGAGTTAGCTGGCGGAATCAACTTTGTGGTTCTGCTCATTGGACTTTTTGGTATGGCCGAAGCACTGTTGCAGCTGGAGAAGACGGGTGTGGCTGTTCCGATCCAAAAATTGTCAGGGTTTGCCCGCTCCTTTCGGGACATTGGCCGGAATTTCAAGTGTTTTCTCCGGTCATCGATGATTGGAACGTTGATTGGGGCCGTGCCCGCCGCCGGGCCAACCATTGCCACTGTGGTCAGCTACGGGGTGGCCAAACGGACATCGAAGAGCCCGCAGCGTTTTGGGCAGGGCAGTTCGGAAGGTTTGGTGGCTGCAGAGGCCGCAGACAATGCCTGCGTTGGTGGAGCTTTGATTCCCATGATGTGCTTGGGAATTCCCGGGTGCCCCATGACCGCCGTTTTGATCGGTGCGCTTTTGATTCACGGGCTTTCACCGGGGCCGCGTCTTTTTGCCGATAATCCCGCGTATGTATCATCCATTTATATCGGTTATGGTCTGGCACTGATCTGGGTCCTCTTCTGTGGAATACTTGGTGCCCGCCTCTTGGCTAAGGTGATCACGATTCCCAGACATATGCTGCTTTCCTTGATTATGCTTTTGTGTATGGTGGGTGCCTATTCCCTGTCGCGCAGCATGTTTGATGTGCTTTTGGTGGTGGTGTTTGGGATACTGGGATATTTCCTGCAGAAGGTCGGCATTCCGCCCGCACCCATTATCCTCGGTGCGGTTCTGGGACCCATGTTCGAGCCCAATCTCAGGCGCTCTTTGATTCTGTCCCAAGGCAGTATGCTGCCGTATGTGACCCGCCCGCTGTGTTTGGTCATCCTCGGAATCATTGGATTCATCGTTGCTATCAATTTCGTGCAGACCCGTGCCGCTGGCGATGATGATAATGACGAGGATTAGCCGGATCACTGACGAATATGTAAACTGCAGAGAAAACGTCTGGCTGGGGTCAAAATGAGCGATGGCAAGTCTGCTTGGCTCGCCCTTGACTGCCACAGGATGGGAGGGATCAACCATCGTACCGGAACCTATTGCCATTGTAACCGGCGGTACGAGCGGCATTGGCTTGGCCACTGCCCGCAAACTTACAGCCGATGGCTTTCGGAGCGTGATTTTCGGCCGTTCCAGTGAGGAGCACGCCCGGCCGCAATTGGACGAACTGGCTCTTATGGGCTTACAGCCGCTATTCGTTCACGGTGATGTGACGAACAAGACCGACCGTGAGCAACTGGTTCGAACGGTTAGGGACACCTTTGGCCGTATTGATGTGCTTGTGAATAACGCAGGGGTTGCCCCACCGAAACGACTGGATATTCTAGACACTACGGAAGAAAGTTTCGACTTTGTTATGGATGTGAACTTGCGAGGGCTCTTTTTCCTGACGCAGTTGACCGCCAAGGCCATGATCCAAGGAGTGGGTGAGGCCAAGGAAGGCGATCACTATCGGCCGTCCATCGTCAACATATCGTCGCTTTCCGCCTACACGTCCTCGACAAATCGCGCCGAGTACTGTATCTCAAAAGCCGGGGTCAGCATGGTCACGAAGTTGTTCGCGGACAGGTTGGCTCAGTATGGCATCGGTGTGTATGAGGTGCGCCCTGGGATTATCGCCACCGACATGACAAAGCCGGTCAAGGAAATGTATGATAGTCGGATCCGGGAGGGCCTAGCACCCATCGCACGCTGGGGCCAGCCCGAAGACGTGGCCGCGGCCGTGTCTGTGTTGTGCTCTGGCAAACTTAGTTTTTCCACCGGCGAAGTGATCAATGTGGATGGAGGGTTTCATCTGCGGCGGATGTGATGAGCGTAATCAAAGAAACAGCGATGCCTTTCGGCACCGCTGTTTTCTTCGACTACGCATACATTGGCCGTTAGTGAAACAGGTTGTACGGCCGTGTGTGCCACTCACTTCGTCAGTTTGTCCATGACGGACATGATTTCGGCAATCTTCTCCCGCTGCTCGCCAGTTTCAAAAGCTTCCACTACGCAGTGATTTAGATGCTCGTGAAGAATTTCTGAATTGACCCGCTTGAGAATAGCCATGGTGGCCATGATCTGGTTTGAGACATCGATGCAGTAGCGGTCATCCTCGACCATCTTCACCAGCCCATCCATTTGGCCGCGTGCAGTCTTGAGGAGACGGAGTGACTTTTCTTTGTCTGCCTGCACAGGCACCCCTCCTTTTTTCTCGTCTGCAAACTTATATGCCGAAGAAGCCGCGCCGTTCGCCGATAGAGCCTGGTTCATAGCCAGCTTCGCGAACTGCTTCTTTCAGAGTTTCATCGCTGACTTCGCCGGTGATAGTGATGACCGCTTGGTTCTTTTTGTGATTCACCACGGCCTGCACTCCTGGCAGGCTGTTCAAAGCATCTGCCACGCGACCTTCACAGTGACTGCAGGACATTCCTTGGATCTCAAGGGTCTTTTTCATTGTTGATTCCTCCTGAATTTTGTCATGGTGTAGTGATGCCCTGGACCTTTGTCCGGGCTTTTTTGCATTCTGCCAGCGGTCATCCGCAAACCTGTGGGGTTTATCCATGCTTCGCTGCGGTGCGGGGCTGGAACCAGCGGAGCCGGAGGGCATTACTGACCACAAAGAGCGAGCTGAGACTCATGGCAGCAGCCCCATACATGGGCGTCAGGCGCCAGCCAAGGGAAAGATAGAATACGCCGGCGGCCAGTGGAATCCCAATTACGTTGTAGAAGAAGGCCCAGAATAGGTTGCCCTTGATATTGTGAATGGTAGCTTTGGATAGCTCCACGGCCGTGGTAGCATCCAAGAGATCGTTCTTCATCAAAACAATGTCAGCAGATTCAATGGCGATATCTGTGCCGGCCCCGATGGCTACACCCACGTCGGCGCGAGCGAGAGCCGGTGCATCATTGATACCATCGCCGATCATGGCCACTCGTTGTCCAGATTCCTGAATGCGGCGGATTTCTTCTTCTTTGTCCTGCGGCAGTACCTCTGACACAACCCGATCAATATTCAGTTGGCGGCGAATGGCCTCAGCCGTCCGCTGATTGTCACCGGTCA